>CAYXQY010000160.1:1746-8531 GCA_964466525.1 uncultured Planctomycetia bacterium | reverse complement strand
GAGCCCCGTAAACAGGAGGGCTATCAGGAACGGTTTTTTCATGGCGTGCTCCGACCTGGTTTCACAAATGGAACTGTGGGCCTGAGGAAAAGGATGTATTTCTGCCGGTAAAAAATGTTATTATCCGGTCCCTTGATCGAAACGATGGTCCGGTTGCATCCGAACTGTTCCGAAAATTTTACTGAATATACGTGGACCTCGGCTGCAGCGGATGAGAAAAACGGACACCAAAAACACGGGGTGGAAATAAGGCCACTAATCACCCAGAAGGGATTCCAGGTCCTTCGGAAAACGGGGGATTTCCTTGCTCAGCACCTCACAGCCCTCCTGTGTGACGAGTACATCATCCTCAATCCGCACCCCGGTTCCCCGGAGTTCGTCGGGGGCATCTTCTGCGTCCCCGGACACGTATAGCCCGGGTTCAATCGTCAATAGCATACCGGGTTTCAGCTCCACCCCGGCCGGGTCGTTCGTTCCGAAGTTCACGTACGAACCGACATCGTGTGTTTCAAGGCCGAGCCAGTGGCCAATTTTATGCATGTAATACTGTTTGTACGGGGCTTCTGCAGTGCTGTTCGAGGTCCCCTCGCTGTTGCTTGAGGAAACGAGCTCCTCGACCGGACCCGTCAGCAGTCCAAGGTTAACCATGCCCTCGGTCAGGGACCGAACGGAAACCTCCTGGAGTTCCTGGTACGTTGTGCCGGGTTCCACGTGTTCTATGACCTTTTCCTGTGTTTTGAAAACTTCCCGGTAGAACGCTTCCTGAGCGTCTGAAAACGTACCGTTGACGGGGATGGTCCGTGTAACGTCCGCGCAGTGATACTGATAGGATGCGCCGCAGTCGATCAGTACCAGTTCCCCGTTGTCCAGTCGATCCTCGTTTTCCTGGTAATGAAGGATTGTTGCGTTGTTCCCGCTGCCGACGATGGTTTGAAACGCCGGTCCATCACCACCACGTCGGCGAAATTCCTCCTCAATGGACGCTTCGAGTTCGTATTCGAACCGTCCCGGCTCGCAGCTTTTCATGGCCCGCATGAGGCCTTTCCAGGTCAGGTCGATGGCACGGCGATGCAGATTGACTTCATCGGGCGATTTCGTCCGGCGCATGGGATGGATCAGCTCGGATACGTCATGGAAACGTTCAGGACACCGCTTCCTTGTTCGTATGTTTTCTCGAAGTGTCGAAAGGGCGTCCCGTACCCGCCGGTCCATGTATTCGTACCGGCCGAACGGGAAATAAACACGGCGGTGTCCTTCAATGAGTTCCGATAACTGCTTACTCAGTTTGTTTCTGGGGTGGGCCTGATCCGCTCCAAACGATTCCTCGGCGCGGTCGAGACCGAGCATTTCGCCGGACCAGGTTTCCTGTTTCTCGTCCCGTGGCTTCAGGAACAACCGGTACGAGTGTTCGGCGCCGTCACGGGTAAAAACGGCCACCACGTCGGGTTTGTCAATGCCCGTGAGATAATAAAAATCCATGTCCGGACGAAACGGATGGTATAAACCGTCCGTGTTCTGGCTTTTCCGGGCGGAGGGCAGAATCATCACCCCGTCCTGCATGGTGGAGAAGAGGTGTTCACGCCGTTTCTGAAAGATTTCCGGATGAATTGTTTCTTTTTTCTTTGTTTTCATCGATCAGTGAAGGCATAAAATAGGAGAAGATAAATCACGGGCCACCAGGAGTGATCCGGAATGCCAGCCCACGAACAGCAATGTATGAATCGATGGGCGGGAGCGCAGAACGGCTATTCGAATGGTATGTTTCCGACCGGTTGAGCGAGCGCTCCCATGGGATCCCAGGGCGGAAGCTCGGTTGGTTCGTCCTGAATCAGCTGCTGACGGTGCTCGGACAATTTGTTACGTGGCACGACCACCTGGTACAGAAATTCGTCGAACCAGTCGTCGTCCATTACAATGAACCCCTTTTTACCGGATTCTTTGCCCCAGCTGTTTTCGACTTTCCATCGGTCCGGCTTGTTCTGCCGGAGGTTTACGCCCGTAAACAGCATCGCGTGGGTCATCCGTGAATCACCGTACGTGACACGCTCCCCTTTGCTCATCTCGAATTCCGTGTCGTAAAGCAGATCGAACTCGTACGTGTCCGTGTCCAGAATACCGCTTTTTCTCGCAAGCTGTTTCCCGACGTCGCAACCAAACCAGACGGGATGATCATTTCGAAGAAGATCAATGGTGATCTCCTTGATTCGGTCCAGGTTCATGTTCAGGTATGTGACCGGGCGTCCTTCCTGCACGCTCCCGAGGTAGGAGACGGTATACAAGGTGTCGAAGGATTTGTCCTCGGTCGGACAATGAATAAGACTGACGTAATCGGTCAGGTTCAGATCGATGTAGTCCTCGTAAAACTCGGACGGAGTAAGTTTCCCGGCATCGTGGTATTCGTCGTCCTCGTCACGCCAGGACCACTCGAAGGATCGCGGGGGATCGTCGTTGTGTATGGCGAGAATTCGATAGACGGTCTGGAGCATATCGGCCTTCAGCTTCCTTAACCTGTCAGGGCCGGCACCTTCTTTATGACGGGACCGTAATTTTGAAGCAAATTCCCGCAGTTTGGCCTTCAGGTGCGTGTTCATGTCACGGGTGGAACTGGAGGAGGCGGATTCCGGATATACCTCTTTGGGGACGACTCCGTATTTCTCCACCAGGTTGACGAACATGTCCCATTGTCCCCCATCCTCGAGCGGGTGTTCCATGAGCCACATGAACAGACGTGAATTCGTCGGTTCGTCCAGGGTTTTCAGCACGTTTTCCAGGAAGAAGTTCGCTTTCTCCAGCTTATCCCAGAACATGACGTAGCTCTGGGAGAGCTCAAATGAATCCAGGTTCATTTCATCCATACATTCCAGACGAAGAAGGTTCAGGCCGGCGAATGCCCAGCAACGACCGGATTTTTTCTGGTTGGTAATTTCTCCGGTTTCAATCTCCTCCGAAAATGTCATGTTGTTTCTCGTGACCGAATCCCGGTTCAGGCCCGCCTTACGGGCGCCCATGTTGACCACGGCATTCCGGGCCATGCGGTTTCGATCACTCGACGTGAACGAGGATCGAAACGATGAGATCAGCGACTGTGAGATCTTTCGATCGGCCGATACGGAGGATGTCTGGACTGAAATCTGATCGCTCATGGTTTTTTATGGAGTTCGGGTCATTACCTGTCGAACTGTATTATATCGGTCTTGCCGAATGAAGCAACACTCACGAACCGGTGAATGAACAAAAATAGGGGGAGCTCGCCCGTAAGGTTCCCTGTCACCCCAGGAGGGGGATTTATGGTTCAGAATTCATCACGTATTGCATCAGGTGAGAGGTAATTGATGGATTGTAACGAAGGAATTTAACCGTTATACCCGCGAGCCGGTCGTATTGAAGAAGCGAATTCAGTATTCGACCGGTGGAAATCTGAGCGGAAAATGTGGCGTTCCGCGTGCGTTTCCATTTCTTTCTGAGTTGTTCAAAATCCCGTTTGTTGTTTGGAACCCCCTGTTTTTTAATGATCCGCGCCAGGAGGAAGCTCGCGTGAATCGCACCGGCCTGTCCGCTTCCGGTCAGGGGAGCCACCATGCCGCCTGCGTCTCCCGTGAACAGTACCGGGCCTTTCGCACTCCCCTTGTCCCAAAGAGGAACCTGGGCTACCGTCCTCATGCCGTTCTCGGCGGGTGAGATCGATTGAAGCAGATCGAATAACGCCCGGTTGTTTGAAAGGAGTCCGGATTGAATTACGGACCAGTCCATCGCTTTGTCCGGAAGGGCGGAGCGGTGTACGAGCAAACACACGTTAACCAGGTCCCGTTCAATACGAACAACTCCACAATAACCGCCCGGGATCAGGTATAATTTAACACGCCCGGGCTCCGGCCGGGACGGGTCCTGGATGTGAAAATGTTTCTGGGCACCAACGTACGGGGTGTCCTCCTGAAGAAAGGAACGGTTCAGTTTGCGATCCAGTGTGGTCCGGCGTCCGTATGACCCAATGATGAGCCGGGCGGTTTCCGTGTGCGTGACATGCCCACCGTCGGAGGGGTCGTGGACGGTGAATCGGTGGGCCGGAGGAGCCGGACCAAAACATTCGTCGACGTCCATTACGCGTCTGTTCGTGTGAACCCGGGCTCCGCTGGAGTCGGCGTGCTGAAGGAGTAACATGTCCAGCCGCTTTCGGCTTAACGAAAGGCCGGGATGCGAAAACGTGCCGGTCAGGCTGCAGCGATCCCGTGTGATCATTTCAAATTCGTCAACCTCCGTCGCCCCGTACGCTTTCAGTTGATCGGAAAGACCCAGGTCGGCAAGTAGTTGATGACCGTTCGGGGCAATGAATTCCCCACAGAGTTTCTTGCGAGGAAACGTCGCACGGTCGTAAATCGACGTCTCGATTCCCTCCCTGGATAGGAGGGCCCCCAGTATACTTCCGGAGGGACCACCACCAATGATTGCAACCTCAGTCATCTGCGTCGGAAGCGCGAAAATCGAGTGGTTTCGGGATGTGGCGTGATTCTATTATGATGTATTTCGACTGCGTTTTGGACTCCGTCCGTGCTGCAGAAATCCTGTGGACGCAGGGTATTCCGGTACGAATGGAAGTGACGGCCCTCCGGTGGATCACTCAACGAGGTTCTCATCTGGAATATTGGAAACTTCAGTGAAACGATATCATTTATTTGATACCGTCCTCACCCTTCGTCTGGATGAGGCAGGCGGTTCGGATCTATTCTTCTTTACGATGCACGACGATGAACACACGTCGGTGAGGGCCGGGCGAAACGCCGTTCGGAAACGGGGGGGACAACTGCTTGAACTCACGCATGAAGGAACCCGGAATGTGGTGTTTCAGGAAGCCGGTCAGCAGTATGCATTTGATCCGAACCGAATTTTCAGTCAGCGGGGCGTCCGGCGAACGATTCAGGAACAATCCGCACGGGATCGGATTCCGGACCGTGTAAATAAAGAGGTGTGGAACTTCGCGGAACATCTTGTGGACGAGTTCCGGCTTACGGATCGCCCGTCCATCAACACGCTCCACAACACAATGGGGGACTTAACCGTGGAGGCATATACGGGGGGAGGAAAATTCGAGCAGAATGCTTCTCGTGTCAGCGTCAACCCGGCACGATCCACCGGCAATTTTTTTCTGGTCACCACCGAACGGGATTACAATACACTTTCGGAAAAGGGTTGGAACGTGGTCCTGCAGGACGAACAGAACGTCGAGGAAGACGGTTCGCTTTCCGTTCGTTCCCAGAAAGAAGGAATCCCCTATGTCAACGTCGAAGCCGAACTCGGGGAGACTGACACGCAACGGAAGATGATCTCTGAACTGTACTCCGTTCGCCGTGAATTCCCGAAAACATAGATGTTCAAACTGGGACATTGGTCATGTCTCAAACCTGCCTTCTTTTCGTTGAGTTGTTCGCGTGAGTTCAGGCCAATCAGTAATGTGAGATTTCCTGTTCGAGGTATTTGAATTCAGTGAAGAAGGGGGTGGGTTCAAGGTAAAACATGGTGTTTGAAACCGATTATTCCGGACGTTATTATGTTCTACCAATTGTTTTGTGAGATGTATCTCCAATCTGTATTTCATCCTGCTTTTCCAGGATTACTACGCTGAAAGAAACGTTTAAGGCGTTAGAAAAGCTCCGCAACATCGGTGCAATTGGATTTTTGGTTAGCGCCACGCTTCTCGCAGCATTGTTTCTGGGGCGTGAGGTTGACCACTGGCTGGAAACAGGAAGTTTCTTCACCGTTTTGTTTTTATTTCTTTCCCTGATTGGTCTGGCCGTCAACTTCTTTCAGATCGTATCCAACCTGAATAGCCAGGAAAACGAAAAAGACGACGAAGCAGAATCTGATAGTCAAGAGGTATGAAGACAGATAGCATAAAAATGGATTCGGATTTGCCCAGACGTGTCACTCGTGCTTCTGTGGTTGTCGGGGCATTTTTGTTCTTCTTCCTATATGGTTTGGATGCGGGAAGGGCGCTATCGTACGGGCTGGGAGCCGCACTTGGGTTGTATTCATTTGAGGTGTTTCGAATGGCAGTACGGGTATTTATGAGGACGGAGAAAATGAAGGCTCAAAACCCGATTTCCGCCTGGAAAAAATGGGTTGTGAGCTTTCTGCTTCTCATCAAATTGCCGTTATGGGTTGTGACCATATACGCGGGGATCATTGATCCGAACTTGCCCGTTCTGTTTTTTGCCGGAGGATTGATAACACCGCAGTTTGTCCTGGCTTCAAAAGCCGTTTCGAAATCATTGTTCTCCGGGGCGGCGTCGGGAGCAGCGGATAAATCGTCCGGGTATTTTTCGTTCAATAACCAGACGCGAAAAGTCAACGTATCGTGATGGAAATGCTCCTGGCCAACATACAAAAAACGGTTCCGTCCATTTTTAAGTGGTTGGGCATCCACCATGCCAGGCCGTTCGGAATGGACCACCATGCCTGGGTGCCGGTTGTCATGGCCTGGATGGTTGGTCTAACCCTTGTCGTTGGCTCATACTTCTTTACGCGACGGTTACAAAAAATTCCAGGATTTTTTCAGGGGGTGGTGGAAATGGGCGTCATCGCGATATATGAGTTCTTCGAGTCCGTTCTCGGTGAGCATACAGATCGATACATGCCCTTTCTCGGGTCGATGTTCATCTATATCCTTGCGATGAACTACTGGCCGTTGATTCCGGGGATGCACGCACCGACGGCCACGCTTTCAACGACGATTGCGCTCGCTCTGGTGACGTTTGTGGCGGTTCAGTATGAGGGGATTCGGAAGAACGGGT
>CAYXQY010000160.1:1014-1733 GCA_964466525.1 uncultured Planctomycetia bacterium | reverse complement strand
ACCTGAAGCATTTCGCCCAACCGTACATTCTGTTTTTCATTATGATTCCGATTCATATTCTTGAGGAATTCGTCCGGCCGCTGTCACTGGCATTGCGACTTTTCGGGAACATTCTTGGAGAAGATACGGTGCTTGCCGTGTTTATTTCGCTGGTGGTCTTTGCCGGAGCGTTCTGGTTTCCGGCACAGTTTCCCATGTATTTCATCACCCTCCTCGCCGGACTGATACAGGCGGCTATCTTTACCATTCTGTCGGCGATTTACATTGCCGATGCAACGGGAGTGATGGGGGATCATTGATCCAGAGTTTTGATGTTTTCGTTGTTTTAGCTCACTTTTCATCCACAGGAGGATGACACAATGTGGTATTTAACCTTTCTCGCGATATCAGCGGGTTTTGGTGTTGGGCTGGCCGCGGTCGGCAGTGCTTTCGGTCTAGGTAAGGCAACCAAATCGACCGTTGAAAGTATGGCCCGTCAGCCGGAGGCCGCCGGTGACATTCAAACGGCGTTCGTGATCGGTGGAGCACTGATCGAGGCACTAACCATCTACGCACTTCTCACGGCGCTGCTGCTATGGCTCCAGATGCCGAACCCCGGAGATCTCCAGCCGCTGATCGAAGCTGCCACTGGTTAATTCGTCACGTTTTTCAAAGCCCGGGAACAGCTGGCGTTGTTTACCGGCTATCTTCAAAGGGGGCCTTATGTTTGGATTTGAACA
>CAYXQY010000160.1:0-1004 GCA_964466525.1 uncultured Planctomycetia bacterium | reverse complement strand
ATCCGTTTCAACAGTATCCGTTTTATCTGTATTTGTCGGCCGTACTGTTGCATGCGGGGACGTTCATGGTTCTCTTTTTTCTTCTGAAGGCGGTTCTGTTTGATCCTCTGTTTTCCCTTATTCGAGAACGAAATCAGGAGATTGAAGGGGGTAAACGCGAGGTTGAGGAACGGCGCGAACGCCTTTCTGAACGTATTCAGGAGTTCGAGAACCGAATGGAGGAAGAACGACAAAAGGCCACCGAGGAGATGCAGAAGATCGTCTCCGAGGGAGAGGAACGGAGGAAGGAGATTGTGAATGAGGCTCACGAAACGTCCCTCCGTATCCTTGAGGACGCCCGGGCTGAAGTTGCTGAAGAGCGGGAACGCATTAAACGTGATTTGCAGGAGCAAACCGCGGACGTCGCACTGCAGATGGCCGAGCGGATTAGTGGTGCCACTCTGGGTCCGGACGAGATCAAATCCCATTTACAGGACGTTTCATGAACAGGCGAATCTCGATCATCTGTGCTGTGCTCAGCGTGACCGTCGCTGTGTTTTGTGCGATGGATCTGCACGCTCAGGAAGGTGAAACACATCAGGAGGAACCGGTCACTTCCGAATCCGGTACGGAGTCGGAAGAACACGGTTCCTCCGCCGAGTCCTCCGGACACGCTCAAGAAAAGGGACAAAACGGGGAACATGGGGAGAGTTCCGGAGGGTGGAACACCTACTGGAAACCGGCCGTGACGCAGCTGATCGCCTTATTCCTTTTAATTGGGGTCTACCTGCAGTGGGTGCATCCTCTCCTCAAGGAGCAACACAAAGCGCGGAAGGAGCGCATTCAGTCTGATCTTCGGTCCATCGAGGAGGAAAAAAAAGAACTTCAAAAGCAAGAAAAGGAAATTGAAGAGAAGATGGCGACACTCAAGGAGAAGGCCCGGGAAGAACGGGAAGAGATCTTAGAGCGGGGTCGTCAATTGAAGGAGGAGACCATTGAAGAGGCCAAACAGCATGCGGAGGAGA
>CAYXQY010000159.1:0-8545 GCA_964466525.1 uncultured Planctomycetia bacterium | reverse complement strand
AACAGAATCGTCCCGTCTTGATTGGTCACCTTATCGGTCAGAGCAGACCAGGTCCGACCCTTCTTGTAGGGTCGTTTTAATTTCACGGTCAAATCCTTGCCGGTCTCAAGGGCACGAACCACATCGTCCATCAGACGGTCTTTGTGAACCGGTGGGGTCAACACGGTTAACTCCACCGACTCGTCCGCGGAAGAAACCGTTATCCCCTTTCCGAACAGAAACAGGAGTGCGACCAGAACTGCAGAGAGCCTCAGTTGTTTCATCTTTTTTTTAGAAAAAAACAGAACCCAGAACCGGAGTGATCACTTCTCGTTAAAATTCTCGCCGTGGATCGACGGAGGGCCCTTCTCAAGTGGAACGTCCATGGTCAGGGCGGATCCGACCTGTGGGGAAAACCGGATCGTTGCCGTTTGACCGGACACGTTCAGAGACGGATCACGGACCGCCCGGGCCGGGTTCGCACCCTCCCGGACCGGGTACAGAATCCAGGCAAACACCGCGTCCCCCTCGATTTGTCCCTCCATTCGGACACAGGGATTTGGCTCCCATTCCGTTGCCTGCTCACTGTACCAGCCCTGAAGCCGCGGGGATTCCTGCCCTCTGACAATCGTGTTCTCCCATTGTACCGAACCGACCGGTGTGATGGCCAGGTTCGCTCCTTCTCGATCGTTCGTCACCAGCGTGCCGGCGTCTGTCAACTTCACTTCCCGCTCCGGGCGAAAGTGCCACAGGGCCGTCAGCCGCCTTGGTCTGTTCGTGGATACGCGATCCAGCACCACCCAGCAACCCGGGTCGTGCAGGAAAACGACCGTCCGGGTGTGGTCCGCGTCCCCCTTCAGGTTCTTAAACGCCCTGTGCGTCGCCCGGGTGAAATCCATCGATTCGGTCACGGCTCGTTGCGATTCGGGGATCGGACGACCGGTTTTCTTCGGTTTCGGTTTTTGTCCCCGTCCATCGATAAGAATCACGTTGTGGCTCCGGCTGGAATGGGCAAAATCCGTCCACCGGTCCCGCTCGTACCAGAACCGTCCGGAATCGACGAGGAAGTCCTTGCCGTACGCGGTCACGGAAAGATGCAGGGCGTCGGCGTGCACCCATCCGGCACCGGCCGGTCCGGCGTCAAAAAAACTCCACATGGCGTCTTTTCCCCAGCCGCTCCGGCTGACCAGGTGGCCGGCGTACGGAGCCAGACAGCTGGGGAACCCTTCGGGCCTGGTTCCCTGCTCGCCATTCGTAACGATGTATCGCCAGTCCGGTCGATTGTACTTCCCGGCAGCGTCCAAAATGGGATCTGTGATCACTTTGCGATCGGAGCGATTGTTCTGTGGCAGGGAGCCATCCGGCCGCACCAGTCCGACCCAGTAATCGTACATGTCCTCCAGCCGCTCCCGGTACGCTTCCGGGACCGACCGCCCCGCATCACGGCAGACGTCGGCGATACTTTCAAAGCTACGGAGGGAAACCCCGTGATACCCGCTGGACAGTTCATCGTGGGCGCCGTCCGGATACACCTGGTGATCGAGTTCGTCGATCATTTCGTTCAATGCATATTTATGCCAGGATTCCGCCTTCTTGAGTTCGGGCAGGGCCAGGCCCAGCCGATTTAATCCATCCAGCTCCATCAGGGCGTGATTGTGCCTGCTCCAGTGATGCATTCTGATATAGCGACCGTGCTGAACAAGACTCGAGAGCATCAGCAGCCGACCCGCAGGAGAGAATTCATCTGCGCTCAGGAACCCGTAAAACGCGGGCAGCCAGTTTCGCATGCGAAATCCCGCTTCCAGCACGCGCCACGTCCAGACGTACGCGTGATCCTCACCGGGATAAACCGTATGAAGTATCCAATCCCGTACGATCCGGTCAAATGCACGGGCGAATTTCGCGTTACCGGTCTTCTTCCATGCCAGCAGCAGATCAGTAAAGAAATGATGGCGATTCAGTGAAAAGGTATATTCCCGGTTGTCTTTTGGTCCCGTGTAATTCCAGTCCCATGCCCCATTTTTGACGGGCACGGTCCCCTCTGTGTTTCCCTTGTGAATCTTTCGCTTCAGGACGTCCCGGGCGACCTGGACGTGTCGATGTTTCGGGTCGGGAAGCTGTTCGAGAACCCATTCGCATCGTCCGTCTGTTTTATAATAATCCAGGAGTGCCCTGCAGGCCTCCGTCAACTTCCCCGCCTCGTACGCTGTTTTTACCCGTTCCAACCCGGGGTGTTCGAGGTCCAGTCCCCCGAAAAGAACGTCCACTCGATCGGGATGGTGCTTCACCAGTCCCTTTACCGACGTGATATCGAGCCACGACCGATCCTGCGGTTGAATGAGCTTCCCCTTTTCATCTCGAGCGAACAACGGCAGGACCATCAACCAGCTCAGACCGATCACGAACAGCAGTTGAACCGTGTATGATTTTATGGAACCTGTCATAACCTGAAGTCGAATCATCGGAGGTTTAAAACTCAAGATTCCTGATTACGTTCCCGTTTCCGCCGTCCGTCATGCCGTCGTTCGTGACGTACGGGGCCGTTTTGGTTGAGGCGGGGTTGATCGTGGTCCCCCTGTCTCCGGAAATCCAACCAGAAATCCATCCCCGACTTCTTTCGAAACCGCCGGAAACTGAACGTATCTGGAGCTCCGGAAGGTCCAGAAAAAATCGATCAAGTCGTTACTTTCGTCTCGGCATGGGGGCATCGTTTGATTTCAGCCAGTGGTCGAGCCGGGAACGGAGTCGGTCCCGAATTTCCGGACGGTCGTCGGCCCGGTTGTCTGATTCGGAGATGTCCTTATCGAGATCATACAGTTTGACGCTCTGGTCTTCGTAGAACTGCAGAAGTTTCCACGGTCCGGATCGAATGACACTGACCGGTCCGGTCCGCCACGCGTTGTTCGGGTAACCGGGAAAATGCCAGTACATGTACTCGCGATCCAGAGTTGCTCCGGAATCTCGAAACAGCGGCATCAAACTGACCCCGTCGAGCAAGTAATCGTCGGGCGGATCAAGGGACGCCGCGTCCAGGAAGGTGGGGTAAAAGTCAATGGTCATGATCGGTTCCTCGGATACACTGCCAGCCGTAATTTTCTCCGGCCAGCGCACGATGCCCGGCACCCGAATTCCGCCCTCGTAATAGGTCGTTTTCCCTCCTTTCAACGGTTTGTTGCTGGTCGTGTTTGCTCCCGGACCATCGCGCCCGAGAAATCCGTATCCACCAACGCCTCCGTTGTCCGAGTAGAAGACGACGAGGGTGTTGTGGGCAAGGTCCAGCTGTTCGAGGGTGCTCATGATGCGCCCCACACCGCGATCCAGCACCTTGATCATGCCGGCGTACTTCGCGTCGTTGTGGCCTCCGTCCCCTTCTTTTTGCTCGAACCGTTTTCTAAGCGCCTCGGGCGGCTGGTGCGGCGAATGTGGTGTATAATACGAGAGCTGCACGTAAAATGGTTCGTCCTGATGCGTCCGAATGAACTCATTCGTCTTCCGCGTAAGGTAGTCCGTGAGGTGTTCCCCCGGACGGGCGTCGTCGATGTACGGATTGTTATTGGGCTTTTTGTAGCCCCCCTTCCAGTTGCCGGGGTTCCCGGCATTGTACCCGCCCACGTTCACGTCAAACCCCTGCTGTTGAGGCCCGTACTTCGGTGGATTACCAATGTGCCATTTACCGATTAGCGCCGTTTTGTACCCGGCTGGCTTCAACGCTTCGGCGATGGTTTGCTTCTCCTGCGGCAGATAGCGCCCGTTTTCCGCGGGAATCAGTTCGCCTTTGCTGGGACTGCCCACGTGGTAGATGGGCTGATGTGGATAGTACTGTCCACTGATCAGCGCGGCCCGCGTCGGTGCACAGTTCGCGGCGTTGGCGTACGCCTGTGTGAACATCATCCCCTGGCGTGCGAGCCGATCGATGTTCGGGGTTTCGTAAAAACGGCGGTTTTTGGGGTCAAACTGATTCACGTCCGCCCACCCAAGATCGTCGGCCAGTATAAAAACGATGTTCGGGGCGTCATCGGAATTTGCGGGACGGAACGTCGTCAGAACACACAGCCCCGCGAGGATAAAAAACAGAGGATTCCATCGAAGGCGGGGAAGATAACGTTGATATTTAGTCATGAGATGATCACGTTCGAAATTTGTAACGAACCCGGAACGACCGAAGGGAATTTTCCTGTGTCTCAGGAACCCCTTCAACACCGTGGTTTACGGGAGTCGGCGTCCAAACAATGCTTGATATTCAGCTTATCACTCCTCCTTCATAAATTCCATGATTCCGTATGATGGTTCTCTCCCGCTCCGTTTTCTGAACACGAAATGGTTTTATGTACGGACGATTTTTCGTATACTTCCCGTTTGTCATCGCTACTTCTTCCGTTTTCCAAATCCTCCAGTCCCACGTTTCCAGATGAAAAATCATTTCCTGCCGACGCTATTCGTTTCATTCCTCTTCGGTCTGATCTGTTCAGCAGGGCTTTTCGGAGCCAACCCCGAACCGCTGTTTGACGGAGAAACGTTACAGGGGTGGGAAGGCGATCCGGACTGGTGGGACGTTCGGGAGGGGAAGATCGTTGGCGGCTCCAACAGGCGGGATATTCCGAATAATACGTTTCTTATGACCGAGGCGTCCTTTCAGAACTTCGAACTGGTCATGCAGATCCGACTGCGTGGAAAAGGAGATCGACCCAACTCCGGCATTCAGGTTCGAAGTGCCCGTGTTCCGGATAGCCCGGAAGTGGAAGGGTACCAGGTGGACGTCGGTGACGGGTACTGGGGCAAGCTATACGACGAACGGCGACGCGGCTGGCTGGTGGGAACGGGTAACAATACGATTGAAAAAGGCAAGAAGGCGGCAAATTCCAGCGGTTGGAACAAATACCGCATCCGCTGCGAAGGGCCCACGATCTCGGCATGGATCAACGGGACGAAGATGTTTGAATATACGGAAACCGACGAAAGCATTCCGCTGAACGGAAAGATCGGAATACAGGTGCACGGCGGCGGACCCACGCTTGTCGAAGTAAAGAAAGCGGTTGTCAGGCGTCTCCCCGCTTCCGAAAATGTACCCACCTGGCCGGAAGATCGGCTGGAACTCCAGAAAACCGACAATCTTTATCAGTTCAAACAGGCGAACCTGCTCACCGATGACCAGATCAGCAAGGCGGTGGGCCTCGGGAAACAGGTAGAGATTGAACAGGAACCGAAAACCCCCGCCGAACAGAAGGAATCCTTCATCCTTCCGGACGATTTCGACATCGAACTGGTGGCCTCGGAAACCGACGAGGTGGGAAAATTCATCGACGTCACCTGGGACACAGCCGGGAACATGTGGACGATGACCGGCATGGAATATCCGGTTTCCACGGGCGGATCGGAGCCCTCGAAGGACGTGTACAGGCTGTTTGAAAACGGGGGCAAGGATCGGGTTTTGATGTATCCGCGTCCGTACGGAAGCGGTCCGCATGCGCACAAAACGTTTGTCGACGGCATGGTGCAGCCGCTGGGCATCCTTCCCTATCGATCGGGGGCGTTTGTTCAGTACGGGCGGGACATACGGTATTACCGGGACACGAACGACGATGGACGCGCTGACGAGTACGATACCATTTTAACCGGCTTTGGTATTCAGGATTCACACCTGTTCCCCCATCGATTCAAACTGTCGCCGAGTGGATGGATCTATACGGGGCAGGGAATGTTTAACAAATCCCGTGTTCGGCGGCCCGAAGGGAAACCGTTTCAGGATGGGCGGACCTCAATCGAATATAATCATACAAAACTGGCTCGCTTCCGGCCGGACGGGTCCCGGTTTGAAATTAGGACGTGGGGTCCTTCAAACATCTGGGGCCACGTGTTCGACCGATACGGAGAAGGGTTTATTCAGGAAGCGAATGACAGAGGCTACCCGGTGGTTCAGCTCAAGCCGGGCGCTCAGTACGATACGACGCCATACAATGAATCAAAGCCATATACGAAGGATGTTCCGAAATCATTTTCGAAGTTATTAATGGGGGGGACGGGCCTCAGTGGACTCGCGTTGGCGGACGATCAGGGAAAGGACGGGTGGCCGGTTCCCTGGGGACACAGCACGAAGGAAACAAAGCGGTTTCTGGTCGCCAATCCGATCAGCAATCGAATCCAGCGCGTGAAAGCGGAGTGGACCGGGACCCACTACGAATACGAAAAACAGTCACCCCTGTTGCTAACCAGGGACGAATGGTTTCGACCGGTGGCCATCCATTTTGGACCGGACGGTGGTCTATACGTCGTCGATTGGTACAACAAAATTATCAGTCACAACGAAATTCCCATCGTGCACGAGGAGCGTGACAAAAAACGGGGTCGCATCTGGCGAATCTACCACAAAGATCAACGTCGTGACGCAGCGCGGGATTTAACACGGCTCGATCCCCGGCAACTGCTCAGCGTGCTCGGACATAATCACACGAAGCAGTCGCGGCTTGCCTGGCAGGAAATTCAACGGCGAAACGCGACCGATCTGATCCCGGACCTCAAAAACATCATCGCATCCCCTGAAGCGGATGACGACCGCAGGATCGCCGCACTCCGGGCGCTGGAAGGCCTCAAAAACCCGTCCACCGATCTGCTGGTGACGCTCCTGAACGAGAAGAACGGAAACCTCCGTACGGAAGCGGTTCGCATCATCGACGAGCACGAGCTGCTCTCGGACCGTCTCCTCGACGAACTCCACAAACGGATTCAGGATCCGCATCACCTGGTTCGTGGAGCGATTGCAACGCTTGTCTGGCGACGTCGATTCGAGGGGCTGAGCGATGCGCTTATTCGACTTGGACTCGAGCTCGGGGGCGCTTCTGCTACCACCGGTCATCGGTGGGAACGCTACTACGGCCATTACGAACGCTCCCTGATCCGGTGGGCCCTCGAAGATCGGCAAAAGGACCTTCGCTCCTTGCTCGCTTCCGGTAATTCATTCTCCGCCTCTTCACCCGCCCGGGCGTTCGCGGGGTTCGTGCTCCAATCGAAGCGGGGAGCTCAGATTCTTGCAGGTGCGGCGTCACAACTTGATCGGCCCCTGACAGAAGAAGAAGTTTCCTATCTGTCGTCCCATGTTCAACAACCGAAGGTGCAGAACCAGGTTGTGGCACTGCTGAGTACTCAACGGCATCGGACAAGTGCTTTTGAGATTCTGTCGAACCTTCGGAAGGGAGAGGTCACCCCTACTGTTCAATCAACCGTCCGGGATGAAATCAGAACCCTCCTTTCATCCAACCCCGATCCGGAGGAGCTGCAATATATTTCAGGGCTTGACGGACTCGTTAAGCTCAACGATCAACTCGAAAAGAAGATAAAAAAACATACAGATCCGGTGTTACACGTAATGAAAAGCGGACAGGGCTTCGCAGAATCAAACATCACGCTCGAGGGAGCGTTCACCGTGGAATCATGGGTGAAACTGGATCCCCCCATAACCAACGAACACCATCTCATCGGCTCCGAAACCGTAGACTTCAACTTTCACAACGCAAAATTCCGCGTCTGGATTGACGGGTCGGATGAAATTATCGCAAATACAGAGATCAAACCTCGAACCTGGACACACGTGGCCGTCACCCGGGATGAAAACGGCAACTTTCGAATTTACATGAACGGCGAGTTGGACCAGGATCAGAGCAACGCAAACGATCGTACACTCACGAATCTCCAGATTGGAACCGGAACAAAAAAAGGCGCATCTGCCTATTACACGGAATTTCGGGTCTGGTCCGAACGGCGAACGGCAGAACAGATTCGGGACAACGTCCAGCGTACGTTTCGAGACCGGTCCGCGCCATCCCGTCTCAAGCATCACTACCACGGAAAAGAGTGGCCGCCCCTAAATGGAAAGGCCGAGATTTCACAGGCACTTGACCTGCCCGAACTCAAGCCTTAATTTGGTTGCGAAGAAAGAGCGGCCAATCGATTTCATACGACCTCATTCCTGCTCGACGAAGCACAATGCAATTTTTCGGAGAGTTCTCTCTGCAATGGATGGGCCTTCTGCTCGGTGAGGTTCAGCACCGGTATACTCTCGGAAATTTAGGCCGCAGGTCGACATCCAATCCGGATCTACGGACAGTACACCGAACAGGAAGAACATAAAACAGGCAACGTACCAACTATTATCATTTCGGAGACGGCTCGTTTCTTGATTGGTTCCGGAAAAGGTGTTACCTGTTTTTCGTCACACGCTTTTTCAGGTACTGCTGCAATTTACGCACAACGTTCGGATGGTCCTCCGACACGTCCTCCCCCGTCTCCGTCCCATTCTTCAGGTCGTACAGTTCCGTGTTTTTCCAGTTGCCCGGTTCCCCGGAGGTGATGAGACGCCAGCGGGGTGTTCTCACCGATACACCATCCTCCCAGTACGTCACAGCTCCCGGCCGCAGTGTTTCCGACTGCCCCTGAAGTAACGGTTCGAGCGAAACGCCATCCAGCGGCCAATGGGTGTTCGTGAAATCCGGGTTCGCCAGATCGATCAGCGTGGGATAAAGATCGATCGTCTCCACCGGTGCATCCACCTTGACACCCCGGTCCTCGAGGTCCG
>CAYXQY010000158.1:0-8556 GCA_964466525.1 uncultured Planctomycetia bacterium | reverse complement strand
CTAGCTGAGGACGGTATTCGATCATGGCCTTCCGCTCCCCTTTCTTGAGGCAAGAGGCCTCTTCATCATCCACCTCACTCAACACCTATTTGGAGGAGTATGTAAAGAGCACTGCAGGATCACTGGTGGCTATCTCAAATTTTTCCCATGCCCCAAGCCGGGAGTCCTATGTCTATATTTGATTGAGCAGCGGCTGATAGTTGATGAATGGGGTCCAAATTCGAAAAAGTCGCTTGAAAAAAAGAAAGATGAGATAACAATTCCGTATGAGATGGCGAAGAAAGAGGGAGGTATCTCCCTCTCTCTTCCTTTGTTTCTTTCCTTCAGAAAAACAAAATTCCTACATTACGACCTACGGCGAGCGCCGATTCGACGACGTCGACGCCCCTGTGACTGGATGGAGCTCGACTAAAAAGCGGAGGAAGTCGTAGGTGGCGGCGCTTCCGCCGGTACTGACTCCTGTAAAGAAAGTCGGACCGAGCAGGAGTGAGGCAATTTCGAGCAGATTCGAGGAGACGAACGGAGGCCAATCCGTAGGATGAGTCGAGGCTCGTCGTCGGGACTCGAGAACGATCTGGAAAGCGACTACGTCGGGACAGCCACCTGAGACCGGCATCATCGGGCTCGCTCGAGGAGGTTCGCAATGGCGTCGATTTCGCCGACTCGCGTCTTGACGCTGTTCGGCGCGATCCTGTTAATCGGTTTCGTCGCCCCCCGCGTGGGGAATGCGCAACCGACCGCCGGCGACGAGAGACCGTCGAGCACGACACCATCGAAGATGACGTGACGACTGTTGGTCATGGTGAAGTTGCGGTTGGCGGTCAGGCGAGGCCGGTCGATGCCGATCACCCAGCTGATGTCGCCGGGATCCTCGTACTCCCCATCCGGATTGAACTCGATGTCTTTGAACTGGTTGGTCCAGCCCGGGAAATCTGAGAGTCGATTCGTGTCGTGGCTGGTGGGCAACCCGGTGCCGTCGCCCTCGAGAAAGATCTTCGTGCCGGGAGCAAACGGTCCGAAGCCGGGCATGGTTTCACGCGGGGCCTCCGGGTTTCCGTTTCCGTTGATGCCGGCCGTCGCGTCATCACCGTCGTGGGCGACGTAGTAGTGGTTCGGGCAGTCCCCGGGCTACGACGGCGTCTCGATCGTTAGTGGATCGTAGGGAAACACGGCCTGTTCGTTATTGCGGTCGGGCAACACGGGCATAATCTCCTCGGGAAGCGCGTCGGTCGGATGCGAAATTCCAATGTAACCGCTACCATCAAGCCCGTCTCCCGCGCGGATCCCGCATCCTTCCTACAGGTTGACGAATTTGCAGTTGCGTACAATATAATTCTCGCCGCTGATTGTGACGCCCTGTACGGAGGGATAGAATACGATCCCGGCGCCGCGGTCCCGTGCATAGCGGTTTCGAACGCCGCCCCATTTCAGATCCAATGTATTCTCTTTCGTGTTTACCGATTTGATCATGATACGCTCACTGTGCTCGCTGTCTCGAAGCTGCATCCCTCCCGGCTGGTTTCTTCCCGGTCGGCCCATCCCAATGGATTTTCCGCGTCCTTCGAACGGGCCTGCGTCCTTCACGTGAAGGGTTTTGTCCCCGGAGGACGCATCCCGGGTCAGTTCCGTTCGAACCTGTTCCGTCGCCCGGTTTGCGCGGAAAGCGATGCCGTCAACAACAATATTGGTTCCCCTCGCGGTGACAAACGTGTATCCGTTCTGTTTTACGGAGGCCCCTTCTTTGAGATGAATCACGGGTCCGTGACGGGACTCCGCCACAAGATGAACGCCGTTCCCGAGCGTTAACCCGACGTCGGTTACGTAGGTTCCGTTCTTCAGCACGATCTTCCCACCGTCTCCACCGTTGTCCGTGGCAATTTCATCATTCAGTTTTTGCAGCACCTCCATGACGTCACCCCGGTATGTGTTGCCCGAAACAGAACTTGTCCCGGTCGCCCCGTTACCCTCCGCCAGCGGTTTGACCACGGCCGAGACCGTCGGGGACACCGGTACGTCTCCGGTTGATTTCCCATCCTGAGCGATAGAAGCGGCACCTGTCAGGGCAAGAACAAGAACGCAGGTGAAAAATTCCGTCAGTCCGACAGAACGTAAGCAGGTGATGGGGTCTGTCATGGTTTCATTCGTAGCTGAAAGGAGAAAAGATCGAATGTTCCTGTATAATGGGAGACGAAGTCCTTTTTGCCGGTGCGTCGATGATTTTGCGGAAAAACCGAAATCGATCCAGAGGGTCGGGGGAGAAAGCGGTCAGGTTACCCGAGTGCGCACAGAAACTCAATATCTCGCCGATGCGCCTTCGGTCCGCCTACGGGGACGGCCTATATACCCCCGCCGTTATCACGCTGGATCAACTGTCTTTTCCGGCATATTTCCCATAAGATTTCTTGATCTTCGAACACTGAGATCGCTGAGCAGGCGAACCTCCGCGAAGCAGGATTGCCTCCTTCAATAAAAAACAGCATGAGCCGTTTTCGACAAATCACCCGGGTTGTATGCGCCGGACTGATTCTCTGGTCAGCAGCGCATAACCGGGCGTTTGCCGATCCGTTTCAGACGTTCGAAACGCCCGAGGGACTGGAAGCCACGGTCTGGGCGGAATCCCCGAAATTTTACAACCCGACAAACATCGACGTCGATTACAGGGGACGGGTGTGGGTCAGCGAAGCGGTGAATTACCGGGGCTACAACAACAACGACGGTGAACACCGGTGGCACGAAAAGGGGGATCGAATCATGGTCGTGGAGGATACGGATCAGGACGGAAAAGCGGATTCCTCTCACGTGTTTGTCCAGGATGAGAAACTGGTTGCCCCCATGGGCCTTTCGGTCATTGACAACCACGTGATTGTCTCCTGCTCCCCGTACATTCTCAAGTACACCGACGTAAATCGAAACACGAAATTTGAACCGGACGTCGACCGGAAGGAGATTTTCCTGGACGGATTTGGCGGTCTGGACCACGATCACGCCGTTCACACGGTCGTGAGCGGTCCGGGAGGGCGCTGGCATTTCTCAACGGGAAACGCGGGTCCGCACATCGTCACGGATCGGTCCGGGTGGACGTTGCGGGCGGGCAGTTTTTACACGGGCGGGTCGCCGTATAACACGGACAATCAACCCGGGCTCAAGTCCGACGACGGCCGGATTTACGTCGGGGGAATCGGCGCGCGGATCCGGCCGGACGGGAAAGACATGGAGATTATCGGACATAACTTTCGCAACAGTTACGAGATCTCCGTGGATTCCTTCGGGAATTACTGGCAGTCGGACAACGACGATTCGATCGGCTGTCGGACCACATGGTTGATGGAGTACAGCAACGCCGGATACGCATCCGCGGACGGGAAACGGCGCTGGAACCTCGACCGGCGCCCGGGACAGACGGTCCAGACGGCCCACTGGCATCAGGAGGATCCGGGGGTGAACCCGTCCGGGGACGTGTACGGCTCGGGCGCACCAACCGGTATTGAGCGTTACGAAAATGGACGCCTCGGAAAGGCGTATCGCGGTATGCTTCTGGTCGGGGAGGCCGGTCGCAATTTAATCTGGGGGTACCACCCTGAACGGAAAGGGGCCGGCTTTACACTAACCCCGTCCCGGTTTACGTTCCTGGAGGCGAAGTCCCCGTCCGAACACGTCCCTCCCACCCGCCGGTTCCGCCCTTCGGACGTGGCCGTGGGAGCGGACGGAACCATCTACGTGGCGGACTGGTACGACCCTTTCTCCGGAGGGCACCTGTACAAAGAGAAAGAGGCGTTTGGTGCGATCTATCGTGTCAAACCGGAGGGGGAAAACCCGAAAACACCGGAGATCGACCTGCAAACCACCGGGGGCCAGCTCAAAGCGCTCAAGAGTCCCGTGAAAAACGTTCGTTACGCCGGTTTTGTACGGCTCCGGGAAAAAGGAGATCAGGTGGTTCCTGAAGTGCGTTCCCTCCTCGATCACGATAACCGGTTTATCGCCGCCCGCGCCATCTGGCTCATGGCACAGCTCGGGGAAACGGGCCGCAACCGGGTTCGACAACTGCTCGACGCCGGAAAACCGTCCATACGGATGACGGCCTTCCGCGCGCTTCGCCGGGCCGGAAACAACATTATAGAACTCGCTCAAAAAATGGTCGACGACCCGTCGATCGCGGTACGCCGTGAAGTGGCGCTTGCCCTCAGGGACGTTCCTTTTCAGACGTGCCGGGACCTCCTCCGGGAACTGTTCAGACAATACGAAGGCGAGGATCGATGGTACCTTGAAGCGCTGGGTGCCGCGGCGGATCGAAAAGAGGACAGGGTCTATGACCTGCTCCGGGACACGTTTCACAGGAACCCGGTAAAATGGACGGACGCCTCCGCCGATATCGCGTGGCGTCTTCATCCCCCGCAATCCGTTCAGCCGCTGAAACAACGCGCGATGGCCGGGGAAGCGCTTTCTCACCCTCAGCGGAAGAGGGCCGTCGACGCACTCGGATTCGTCGACACGAAAAGCGCCGCGGAGGCCATGCTGCACATCGGGAAACACGGTCCCGAAGACACGAGGAAACTGGCCGGATGGTGGGTGCGAAATCGACGTCGGAACCTGTGGTCCGAATACGACGTTCCCCTCCCGGAGGAATTTCGAAAAGAGGAAAAATTCCCGTTTCACAAATACCGGAGACGCTTGCGGAAGGCGGAGGCATCCCGCGAGAAACTGGCGGAAGCGGCGCGTGAAATGGCGAAAACGCCGCGGGGAGGGGCCCGGTTGATCCGCATGGCCTCCCGGGGAGAAATTCCGGATTCCGTCACGGACGTGGTCGCCAGACACATTTACGGGAACCCCGACCCGTCCGTTCGCGCACTGGCCACAAGTTACTTTCCCCCGCCTGGACGGACGAGGTCCCTGCCCCCGATAAATAAACTCGTCGCCCGGAAAGGCGATCCGAAAAAAGGCAAACAGCTGTTCTTCGAAAAAGGGGGATGCAGCGCCTGTCACCGGTTTGACGGACAGGGAGAACTGGTCGGACCGGACCTGACGCGGATCAACAGGAAGTTTGGGCGAAAAGGCCTGCTGGAAGCCATGATTAACCCCTCCTCTTCAATTGCCAGAGGGTACCGGGCCACGAAGGTGAAGACGGGGAAGAAGACCATTACCGGCATTTTGCTCAGCGAGGGCAATCCGACCGTCGTGAAGGACGTTTCCGGCAGGCGACACACCCTCAAACCCGATCGGATCGATTCGATGCAACCCGCTGAGGAATCCCTCATGCCGTCCGTTTCCCTGCTTGATTTGAATCCGCAGGAGGTGGTGGACGTTGCGACGTTCCTGGCCAGCCCCCCCGATTCCGATTCAAAATCGGAATAAATCATGGGTACTGGACCCTGTATCTCCGATAAACCGACGTTCAGCTTCGGTCTCAAGGCCCCTCGAATACACCTGAGGGCTCTTACTTCTTCACCGAAACCGGTACAGCTGACGAACGGACGCAGGGACCAGGAAACGCGATACTCGCTAATAACGCCCAACGCGAACGCCAGGAACGCTGTCAGCGCACATGCCCGCACATACTTCAACGACCGTTGAGCGCCTGGATGTTCGCAGATCGAGCCGGTTCTTACCGAGGAGGGTCGGACGGGTCAAAGTTCATCCCCTTCCACTCCGCCAGGATACACAGGTAACGATATGGATCGTCCCAGCTTGAGGACGGTTCAACAACAGTGGTCTCGGGCCATTCGTTGAAGCTGGTAACCATAACAAAGTCGGCACGCGCATGCGAAGCGGCCTTCAGAAAATCCACCAGTGTCCGTCCTCCCCGGCGGGGCATGTGATATCCATTTCCGGACGACCGGAAGCGGCGGTTATCATGGCCCGTGTGCACCGGTAACAGCATTTTCCGGTCCGCCTTCCGCGCCTTACTTACAAGATATTTGTACTTGCCGGCAATGCCCCTGTACCGGTGGGCCCGGAAGTTACTGAACGTGCTGTAAAAGCCGAACGCATCAATTCCCTCGATCTTGAGCCAGGCGGGCGGTACGTGCTTGATTCGATCCTCCCGTCCGAAAGCGTCCGCCCGTCCGTTATGAGCAATTTTGTCCATAATCCAGTAGACCGGCCCCATTCGTTGTTCCACGTGCGAACGGAGCGCCCGAACCTGGTCGATCGTCAGCTTCGGTTTGTGTGCGATCTGGTACAGGTACACAACCGGCTCTCCGCCAATGTGAAGGTAGGCGGGGCTGGTACTGTATTTTCTCAGGTACGACACCAGCTTCTTTTTATACGCGTCGAAATCGTCGTGAAACTGAGCCATTTCGTCAAACAGCGCAACCGGCAATCCGATCCTTTCCGCTGCGGGAAGCACCGTTGATTCAAACGTCTTCTTATGCCGGCCTTCCCCCCACCAGCTAACCAGGAACGCGTCGATACCCGTCCGGCGTGCCAGCCGCATATGCCAGTGCACCACCTTCGGATCCCTGCTGTCGTACAGCCCCGCGAGGGGATAGGCCTGTGACGGAATCGGCGGATCCCCCTTGCGACCGATCCGTTCAATATTCCCCTGCGGGAGTTACTGTTTGGTTTTGTTCCGCGTCCAACCCCCCATCATTCCCCGTTCGGCCGGTTGTCACGGTACCAGATGTAGTAATTCGCGACCAGCAGAGGCCAGTCACCGTCCGGATCCGACAGGTTCGCCCGTTCAGGAACCGGCGGAGCCCCGCATGCCCCGGAAGCGAGGACACAGATGAGACCGATCACGAGCAATGCTCGAACGATCCGTGCCCGTGAATGATCGGTCAACCGTTCCGCCGTCAGGGGTCGCTCGTGCATGGTAATTCAGTAATTTCGTTTTTCCGACGAAGATAGAGAAGAAACGATGGTGGAGGAGAAATCTCCCTTACCCCATCGAATTTCGGCTTTATCCTATGAGTGTAGGCCCTGTCTATCAAGAAATTCCGGGGGAAATGGAGACGGCTGCAGTCATCGCAGTGCAACCGACCCACTCCCCCACTCCACAGCAATAATCCCCGCATTTCATGAGTCGGTTACCACCACCTCCTCCACGGGGTGCCCGTAGCAGTACTCCTCGGAAAATACCTGGTCGTAGACCGCCTTGAAAGGATCAAAATGCTGTTCAAAACGTTGATACAGGAGGGATTTCCCAAATTACGCACGAGCGAGGTCGGGCAATGAATGCGGGATCAGGCTTTTATTTGAAAACGCGGCAAATACGCGTATCCACAAAAAAAAAGAACCGCCGTCCGGAACAGATACGGGCGGCGGCTTTCATGATTTCCGTTCTTACGAACCGCTTATTGGCCGGAAGCCGGGCTCCGAGACCTTGAGGGAGTCGGCGCTGTTTTTGGGACGGCAGGAACGCACTCAGGAAAAGGGATCTCCTCGGGGTTCAAACCAACCGTCTGGAAGCTGTATAATCGATGGTGGAGGATAAAAGGTATGCTTTCGTTCGCTGTGCGCTGATACGTGCTTCAACCGACACTCAACTTCCTGTGGGATCCCTTTTATGGAAGCGGGATCGGATCAAATGCCGGAAGACGAAATCACCAACAGGGAACTGTCGTACGTCGTCGAGGACCTGGAGCGTCTTCAGGAATGTGAAGATCTGTCGGAGTCGGCGTTTCGACGGGACTGGAAGAACGTTCTGATTGTCGAGCGTTTGCTGGAGCGGATTTTCAATCGGTTGATCGATATCGCCTACCACGTGACAGCGAAGGAAAGGGGTCGCAGCCAGTCGATTACTACGAGGCGGTGCGGGGGACGCCGATCACTGGGCAAATCTGGCCGGGTTGAGGAACCGCCTCTCTCACGAATATAACTCGTTGGACGAGGAGAAAATCTACGACGGTTATCGGGAACTGCTGGAAAAACTGCCCGGTTTTCTCAAAGAGATCAGGAGCTACCTGGACGATGCGTGATCGGGACGTCAGCGGACCGACGGGGATGACGGCGGAAGATCGGAACGTGCTGGCGACCGTCTGTGAGAAGTTCGACGTGGTTTTGCTGGTTCTGTTCGGATCAACCGCGGAATGAAAGCGTCATCGGGCCAGTGACGTTGACCTGGCATACCGGCGTGCGGACCTCTTTTCCCCGGACGAACGGAGTGATTTTCTTCGCGAACTGAGAACGTGGTTGCCCTTCTCGGGTGCGATTGACCTTGTCTGGCTTTCGTCCGCCGATCCGTTGCTGCTGCGTGAAATCTCCCGGTCGGCCCGGCGGCTGTACGGCGATCGGGACGTGTTCGAGGATTTCCAGTATCGTGCTTTCAAAAAGTACGGGGATTACAGGCCGTTTCTCGACCGTGAACGGGAGCTCCTGGAGAAACGCCTGGAGAAACTGGATTAGCATGCCAGCGCGGGAAATACGCATCATCAGTTTTTCGTAAACGGATCGCATTTCTCGCGCTGTCATGTTAGGTCCGTCCCGTTTTACGTCCGATCACCCCATTTGTTCTCCGACGTCATGGCGGTTGACCCCTCCGACAACACCGATCGTTCCTCCCCCGGCGCCCCGCCGATCGTGTTCTTCGACGGCGTCTGCAACCTGTGCAACGGGTTCGTC
>CAYXQY010000157.1:0-8615 GCA_964466525.1 uncultured Planctomycetia bacterium | reverse complement strand
CCGGGTCCTTACCCTGCCCTGCTTTCCGGAACTGACGGACGGACAGCAGGAACACGTGGTAGATGCTCTCCGTGCTTTTGTATCAGGATAGCCTCTGTCTCGGGAAAAGAGCGGGAGGCTGATCTACCGGTCGTCGGCGATGTCGATCGCCTGCAGAGCAGCGTGCGCTTTATTTCGGGTTTCGACGAATTCCTGTTCTGGAATGGAGTCGTACACGATGCCCGCGCCGGCCCGGACATATGCCTTCCTGTCTTTTAAACTCATGCTTCGGATCACGATGGCCGAATCAAAATCACCGGACGGTGTCAGGTATCCGATCGCCCCGCCGTAAAATCCACGGCGTGTTTTTTCGTATTGCCGGAGTAGCTGCATGGCTTTCACTTTCGGTGCACCGGTAAGGGTGCCCATGTTCATGGAAGCGAGATACGCGTGAAGGGCGTCCAGGTCGTCCCGCAGGATTCCTGACACATTGCTGACGATGTGCTGTACGTGGGAGTATTTTTCGATCGCAAACGGTTTGTCGCAGTATCGGGTTCCCGGTTTGCAGACGCGGGCGACGTCGTTTCGGGCCAGGTCGATCAGCATCGTGTGTTCAGCGAGTTCTTTACGGTCCGTTTTCAGCGCCGTCTCGTAACGGGAATCAAGGTCCGGATCAATTTCACCATCTACGAGCCCCCGTTGTTTCGTGCCGGCGATGGGCCGGATTTCCACTTTCTTTTGATCGTCCCCCTCGACCTTCAGGCAGGTTTCCGGACTGCTGCCGAGGAGCACACCGGTTTGATGATGCGTGTAAAACATATACGGGCTCGGGTTGAGGTCCCGGAGCGCCGTATAGATATCAAGGGGTTCTGAGCCGTACGGTTTGATAAATGTGCGGGAGGGAACCACCTGGAACACATCCCCGTCGAGGACGTGTTCTTTCAGGGAAGAAACGATATCAATGAACTCCTTGCGGGACGTGTCGGACGTTATGTTTTTCGTTGGGTCCGGAAAGGATCGTGACTCCGGCAGGTCCTCCGATAGCGCGGATTGATATCGGTTGATGACGCTTCTGCATCGTTCGATTTCCCGGGTGCGATCCGTTCCCTCAAAGATCAGCGCACAGGAGATAAAGACCATGCGTTCCGCCCTGTGGTCGATCAGAAACAGGTTGTCGTAGAAGTTCATCTCGTAATCCGGTTCGTTCAGCAGGTCCTCCTGCTCGCCGTCGAGTTGTTCGAACTGATCCACGAAATCGTATCCAATCATGCCGAAGAGGCCACCGTAGACTGTAAACGGTTTGGATACGGGGGAGAGTTTGAAGGCGATGGATCGTAGAAGATCTGCGTGTGTTCGTGTTTTCAGCCGTTCTTCCTCACTCTGAACCGAATGATCCGGCTCGAGTTGACCCGTGATCCGATCCTCCGTAACCGACAGGTCGTCGCAGAACGTCAGGTCCTCATGAAGATGGTGGAGAAAACGCCTGCCGAGGTCGTTCAGTGCGTTGATGGTAAAAGAAGCGTCCCGACCGCGGATGTTGAGGCAGGGATTGGCCGAGCCGATACTTTTTTCTCCGTATTTCGAAATGATATCGGTACTTTCAAGAAGAATACTGTGTTTCTTACGCCCGTAACTGGAAATTTTTTTGAAGAACTCCAGTGCATCATGATCCAGCGGACGTTCGCCGTAGACGGGCACCAGGCGACCGGCCGCTGCGGACTTGACCTCATCCAGACCGGAAATTTCCATGTCCAGTTCGCTTCCTTACGTAGAAGTCAGAAGGATTGTTCTCACGCGATTCGTCAAATATAATTACACAACTATTATGACCTTCAATTCGTGTTATTTCCAGTGTCTGCACATCCCAGCTGTTAAGATGGTCGATTCACGGGAAGAAACCCGCGAGCCGGACGATGAGGAATCCGGGGAGGAATGGCGGGACCCCGCCGTACGTCTCGAGGAGCTGGACGAAGCATCGGACGAGAAGGACGGAGGGGAGCAGCAGGGGATTTCGATGTACCAGATTGTACAGGCGTTTCTCGTGCCGGCGGTCATCGTGGGGGTGGTGGTGATGATGTTTCTTGCCATCCGATCCCTGTTTACCACCGGTCAGAGCACCGATCAACTGGTCTCGCGAATCGAGGATGGATCAAGCCGGGATCAGTGGGTGGCCGCCGCTCAACTCGGGAAACGGTTACAGGCGGACGGAAACGGAGCACGGGAACTTCGTTCCAACAATAATCTGAACACGCTTCGGCGTGTGTTTAGCACAACCCGAAACGATCAGTTGAAAATCTATCTTTCTCAAATTTTTGGTATCATCCGGGATGGAAAAGCGGCGTCCGTGCTCGAAGAAGAACTGAAAACAACGACGAACTCCGCCGTGAAGGTGATGGTACTAAAGGCGCTTGGGGAGATAGAATCGATGTCGTCCTCCTCCGTCATTGGAGACCATCTTGACACGGAAAACGCGGCGGTCCGGCAGGCGGCCATGTACGCCGCCGGGCAATTGCAGGACCCGTCTCATATTCCACTGCTGCGGAAGGGGCTGAGCGATCGCATTCCCCATGTGCAGTTAAACGCCGCAATTGCACTCGCACGATTCGAGGACCTCCGTGAAGTGCCGGTCATGCGGGTGGTCGAAACCCTTACGAATTATATGAATATCGAACAAGTGACGGCGCGGATTCAAAACACGGACTACGAGTTGCCCGCTCCCGGAAATCACCCGATGCTAAATAAGCGTTCCTCCCGGAAGGCCCTGAAGCAGCGAAGAGAGATCGATCGGGAGAACCACGTGAGCCGGATGCAGGCAAGTGCGATACGTGCATTTCGACACATGCTGGAGGCCCGTTCCGGCGAAATGCATTTCTTGAAACCCAAAAAGAAGCGTGATAGGATTTTGAACCAGATTCATTCAGAGCTCCTCACAATCACTGGCAGAAAACAGAAGACCACCCGCCCCCTCCGAGCTGAAGCCCGAAAGCTTTTATCTATATTGAATAACATACAGGATGAGTGAAACAGACCCGAACTCGGACGACGGTCCTTCAGAGGACCTCGATGATCAGCCTGAAAAGGGAAGTCCGGAATGGAAGAAGCAGCAGGGGAAGCACCTTGCCAAAGCCGAAAAGAAACGGTTGAAGGAAGCGGAAGATGAAAAGAAAGGATACGCCCGCCGTTCGTTGCTGAAGTACGTGCCATCCGCTTTTGGTGTGGCATGGGCGACGTTTGCCGGGGGGGTCGGGGCCTGTTCGGTGGCCGGCGCCCGGTTTATGATGCCAAACGTGAACTTCAATCCACCTCAGACCTTCAAGGCGGGGTATCCGGCGGAGTATCCCTCCGATATCGTGGAGACGAAGTTTAAGGCGGAGAAACGGGCGTGGATCATTCGAACACAGAACGACGTGGCAAACAAAAAACCGGGATTTTTTGCACTCCATGCGAAGTGTACGCACCTTGGCTGTACGCCGAACTGGCTCTCCTCCCAAACGATTTTTAAATGTCCCTGTCACGGAAGCGGGTTCTACAAGAACGGAATTAACTTCGAAGGTCCCGCGCCGGAGCCCATGAAGAGATTCAGGATCTCCCTCGGAGCCGACGGACTCATTACAATCGACAAAAGTGTAAGGTTTGATTATGCGGACTGGGCTGATCCGGATGCGTTCCTTTCTGTGTCGGAAGCGGGTCTGGCCTGACCACCCCCAACTTCGCGTTTCATCGATGGATTCTGATTAACGCACGCAACTTCTATGTTCGAACAAGGCGATAAGACGCTCTGGCAAAAAACGAAGGATTACATCGCTGACACGCAGCTGTGGCGATCGATTTTTCGACACGGCTTTCCGGACACACCACGAAATCGATCGCTGACCATGCTGTCGAACCTGTTTCTTCACCTGCATCCGGTTCGGACCCGGCGATCGGCGCTTCGTCTGAGGTACACGTGGGGAATGGGAGGGATTACGTTTTTTCTCTTTCTGGTTCTGACCGTGACGGGGTTTTTGTTGATGTTCTACTATCACCCCACCCCGCAGCGTGCGTATCACGACATCGAGTACCTGCGGAACGACGTTCCGCTCGGGGTGATGCGAGAGATGCACCGCTGGGCGGCCCACGGCATGGTCATCACCGTGATGCTGCACATGTTTCGCGTGTTTATGACCGGTTCCTATAAATCTCCACGGGAGTTTAACTGGTGTATAGGAGTGATACTTCTTGTGGTAACGTTTCTGTTAAGTTTTACGGGATATCTTCTTCCGTGGGATCAGCTTGCCATGTGGGCCATTACGGTCGGTGCGAACATGGCCCGGGCAACCCCGTTCCTCGGACATCAGGGACCCGGTGCACAGCTGCTTCAGTTCAACGGGGTCCCATTTGTTCACTCGGGGGCGGATGCCCGGTATTTTCTGCTGGGTTCGGATCAGGTATCCGGTCCGTCGCTCCTTCGGTTTTATGTGCTGCATTGTGTGGTTCTTCCGCTCGTGGCCGGCTTTCTTATGGCGATACACTTCTGGCGTGTGCGAAAGGACGGCATGATTTCCGGACCGGAATAATGTTCGACACCCAACGATAAGTTTGCATTCATACGTTTGCAACGGAGATTACTTCGGAGGCGACCTTGGTTCAATTTCTGGAAACGGCAGCACGGACGTTCAAATGGGCGGTGAATGCCGCCAGCGAGCCCTACTGGGTGTTCCTCGGGGCGTTTGTCCTGTTCGTCCTTGCCTTTAAATATTATCGTACCTGGACCAAGCCCAAGTACGCGATTATCCCCCCGATTCTTTACGTTTTATTTATGGTGTTTGCCGTGTTTGGCATCCCGGGGGTGATCGAGGGGGACGATAATTTTCGAAGTCTTATCACGAAGGCGGACAACGTCCCGATCGTGATGCTGCAGGTCCTGACGTATTTTACGCTGTGGATCTCGCTTCGTCAGGCGGCGATCAACGACGAGCGTATCGAGAACGGAAAGCCCCCCCTGGAGAAGACGGAGTCCGACGAGAAGATCTTCTGCTGGCCGGACCTTGTCTACGTCGAGTTCATTACCGCCATTCTCGTGCTGGTTTTTCTGATCGTCTGGTCCCTTCTCATACCGGCACCCCTGGAGGAACCGGCGAATCCCACGCATGCCCCCAACCCGTCCAAGGCGCCCTGGTACTTTCTCGGGTTACAGGAAATGCTCGTGTACTTTGATCCCTGGTTTGCGGGCGTGGTACTACCCACCCTGATCATCGTGGGGTTAATGGTGATTCCCTACATTGACACCAATCCGAGGGGGTCCGGCTACTACACCGTGTCCCAGCGCCCGTTCGCTATATTTATGTTCCTGCTCGGATATCTTGTGTTCTGGGTCGTGTACATTCAGATGGGCACGTTTCTACGGGGTCCAAACTGGAACTTCTTTGGTCCGTTCGAGGACTGGAACCAGACGAAGTCCCCGGCCATGACGAACGTGGATTTTGCCGAACTTTTCTGGGGGGGATTGTTCGGACAGGAGGTGCTTCCGCAGGCGTGGTATATACGGGAATTGCCGGGGATCTTTCTCGTTCTTTTCTATCTGCTTGGAATCCCTCCAATTCTGCTGGCGACGGTTCCATACATGCGCCGCATGTTCCGGAAACTCGGTCTGATTCGATGGATTATTTTCATTCAGCTGTTTTTGATCATGATGGCCATCCCGATCAAGCAGTTTCTGCGCTGGACCCTGAACCTCAAGTACATCGTGAGCATTGAACAGGTCATTAACATCTAACAAAAGGTTGGTCTAATGGCGATACTCCGAGAAGATTATCATTATTCGTATCCCCTGATGCACTGGGTGTTTGCCCTGGCGGCTGTGTTGCTCCTTGGGACATCCGTGTGGATGATTCTGGACGATTATTATAGTCAGTGGAAAACGATCCAGAAAAAAGGGCATAAAATCCGGTACGTCAAACAGTCTCGAGAACTGGATCGGGAGTTGAAGGAGATCGAAAATACAATTCATCGAAACGAGGAGAGGCTTGCCGAAGCTGAGGAGCGTGTCATTGATACGTACCGGTCCTCGTTCAACACGGACACGGGAAAAGAACAGGTGTCCATCGGTGAGCTGAAGAAGACGTACGAGCGCCTGCAGAACGAACTGGCCCGACGGGAGGATAAACGAGCCAAAGCGAATTCCAAACTGCGAGAGATTCGGGCGAATCAGGAACTGCATATTCGGGATGCGGGCGAACCGAGTGAGGACCTGCAGGAAAAAATTATTGAGCAAAAAAAGGTGATCGCCCGGCTTGAAGGTGAAAAGGAAAAAAAACAGGAGCAGGTGGATCGATACGAGTCCCTTCTTGAGCCTGTTCTAAGTGTGGAACGGGAGATTCAATCGCTGAAGAAACGGCGCGCCAGTGTCAGAAGCGAAGTTCAGTCCCTGAATCCGGACGCCGCCCCGACCGCCATTCGCAATGCACCCATTCTGAATTTCGCCAGCCCCACCATCAAGCCGGAGCAGATCGTTCTCGAGCACATCAAGGATGACTATCACTACACGAAAACCAGGAAAGTCGACCGGTGTCAGACCTGTCATATAAACATTGACCGACCGGGGTACGAAAGCGTGACGGATTTCGACGCGTACTTCGACGAGCAATATCCCGAACTCTCCAACGAGCCGGTGGAGAAGAAAATCAGTGCAATCGACAAGATCCTGTTTCGACGCGAGGGCGAACAGACGGTAAATAACTCCCGTAAAGACCGGTACCGGGACAGGGACGTTCGTGAGCACCTCGATACATACAAAAACAGTGACAATCAGGAACTCCGGGATCAGCGTTCCAGCCTTCTTGCAAAAAACGAAGAAATTCTGGAGAAACGCAAGGAAAAATTCGAGGAGGAAGGGCTCTCGGTGTACAAAACCCACCCGAAGCTTGATCTGTTTCTCGGGGCAAACTCACCACATCCCGTGAAAGAACACGGCTGTACCCTGTGCCATAAAGGACGGGGACGGGAGCTGCACTTCGCTCGCGCAGCGCATACACCCTCCAGCGAGGAGGAAAAGAAAAAATGGAAGGAAGAATACGACTGGGAGAAGCAGGAGCACTGGCACAAGCCCATGACACCGACGCGACACATGGAGGCGTCCTGCCGGAAATGTCACGAGCAACAGGAGACGGTGCCGTTTGCCGAGGACCTGAACCGGGGCGAGAAACTGGTGCGCCGGAAGGGATGTTACGGCTGTCACCAGATCAAAGGATTTGAGGATCTCCCCAATCCCGGTCCGAGCCTGAAAAAGATGACCACGAAACTGGAGAAAAAATGGGTGTATCGGTGGTTGCGTGAACCCGGCGCCTTCAAACACTCACGAATGCCGGACTTTTACGGTTTAACCAACGACAGTGCGAAGGGGCTTGGTCTGGGGGGGGTTGAGTCATCGGCCAGGAAATTCCCGGACTTCAACAAGGTGGAAATGCTGGCGGTTCGGGAATACCTGTGGGAACAGTCGGAACAGCCGGAAGACTGGGAACAGCTGCCGACCGAACTGGAAGCGGATGCGGACCATGGCGAAGAACTGTTTCAAAAAGTGGGATGCAAAGGATGTCACACGGTCAATAGTGATTTTGCATTCAGCAACGACGAAACGAACTGGCCGCTTGGTTTCGGATTCGACCTCGGGACGGTTGCCGAGAAAGGAGCGGGACACGAAGGGGAGTTCAAGGAGTGGTTGTACAACTGGCTCCGTGATCCCGAGCGATACGACGAAAACGCCCGGATGCCGAACTTGCACCTGACCAAGCAGCAAGCCCTGGACATCACCGAGTTTCTATTGACGGACGATCAGTTCAAAGGTATTCGTGATAAAGAGGACTTCAATGTCGAGGTTCCGGAGCCGTCCGAGAAATCGTCCGACCTCAATGCACTGATAAAAAAACAGCTTGCGGTTAACCACCCGTCCGACCGGGTCGAAAAGATCGTAGATGTGATGGGCGGGGAGTCGGTGGATAACCAGTCCCGGGTCATGGAGTACGCACCGGATATACAGCGGGTGATCAAGAAGTACGATGACCCTTACAAACGGAAGCTTGTGTGGCTCGGGGAGCAGATGATTCGTACAAGGGGGTGTGCGAACTGTCACGCAATAAATGGACTGGAGGATGCTTCCAGGGTGGGGGCCGCCCTGACCGGTTCGAGCTCCGTGGGAAATAAACCCCTGTTTATGTTCAGTTTTGGGAACCTGGAAAAAGATGCCCTATCCGATCGTTCCGGACTGAAGAAAAAACTTGAGGAAAAAGGATGGCTGCTTGAGCACAACCGCTGGTCCTGGATGAACCAGAAACTAAAACATCCCCGCTCCTTCGACTACGGCAGCCCCGACCTGTCCTATCGAGCGAAGTTAAAAATGCCAAAATACGAGTGGAGTGACGGGGAACGAGAGGCGATCGTCTCGTTCCTGATGGGGCTGACGAATCGGGACGTGCCGGAGGAACTTTCCGTAAACCCCGTGGGGAAGGATAAAACCATCGAAGAGGGCAAACGAATCGCACGAACCAACAACTGCATCGGGTGTCACCGCGTTGGTACGCAGCTTCGTGACGTGGTGATACGTCAACCCGGCGAGGAAAAACTCGGACAGGACGTCACGGATAAACCGTTGCTCAAGACGG
>CAYXQY010000156.1:0-8668 GCA_964466525.1 uncultured Planctomycetia bacterium | reverse complement strand
TGGATTCTTCGTAAATCAACCATTCGTCAGTGCCCCAAGTTTCTACCGGGCCCAAAGCTTTTTCCCATTTATTGCGGTATTTAATGTATCTTTTTTCTGCATGTTTTAATGCTCTTTCGTCCGGCAGGAGTTTTGGTTTTGCTGTTTTCCAGGATTTGTATGGACCCATACCACTAGGTTTGAAAATAGGTTTGAAATTTTTGTAGATTCTGAAGCTCATATTAGCTAAATTAAAATGAAAAATAAGATTGCCCACATGATAGCAATTGTGATACAAACCAATCCGGTTATAGCTATCTTTCGCTGAGATTTTGCGATTTCGTACAATTCTTTGTTGGTTTCTTCAAGTTTCTTTACATAATGCTGTAAGTCGCTTCCACGATATGAATTGGGTTGAACTTTCTTTGCTTCTTCATTTTCTTTATTTTCAAATGTTTGTTTTTCAATACCGGCAGCTTCCTTATGAATAATAGATGCAATTTGACCCATAACCATTGAAGGGATTGTCAAATAGTTGTAGTCTTCATTGTCGTATTGAAACGACCCCATATCGTCATAATGACATATGTTCTAACGGATTTAAACCTAATACTTAAGGTGAGAAAATGCCAAATTCGTCCTTTAAAAATTTTGTTCAGCACCTTACCGAAAAAGCTGCAATTTACACAGGTAGGGGAAGATCGAATGTTTCACCCACTTATTATGGGACTTTTCCATATGCTTGGGGGTATGGAACTACTGCCACTGGTGGATATGGTGCAAATTATACTGGTCGTGGAGGCTATAAACGAGGTGTGACACAACCAGCGTTGAATGCCGGCGAAGTTGATGCAATGTTTCCTCCAGAGGCAGATGATTTAGAAGAATTGGAGCTGGACAAAATGGATATTGGGGATGAAGATGAAGAAGCAGACGAGGAATATCCTATGAAAAAAGAAGAGCTTAAAAAGATTGTAAGAGAAGTCGTCCAGGAAGAACTTGATTTGATGGAAGCCTATACCGGTGTCGATGATGATACTGGACGAGGCGAACCAAAAGGAGGTTCGGCTGCTTTTGAGAAAAGCCAAGAGAAGGTGTTTGACTACGATGAGGACCATAAACCGGAAGGTTTGGAAAGCTTAGAAAACTATCATATGGATGAGGGTTTAAAGAAAAACGACATAAGTCTTATCCTGGAACAGGATGACGATGATGACGATGAAAGCGAGTTGAGTGAAGAATCTTTAGAAATGCTTGAAACGGAATTTCCTGTTGAGAAGTGGGGACCCGAACAAGATGATCCGGAACAGGGGTTTCGAGTAGATATATCAGGCAATACGATGATACCTGAAGATACTGAAGTCACAATTACCGAGTGGACCGATTTGCAAAGTGCAACTGGTGAACCACCGGAACATCTTGAAGGGAGAGTTTTGAAAACAGAGGCTGTTGTTGATCTTTGGTCGTTATTGAAAGGACAGGAGCACAGAGGTGTTTATAGCGGAGATACAGGTGCTTCCTTAAAAGAGCTTGATGAGATGCTTCAAGCAGGTAAAGCAGATAAAGCACGAGACATCATTGTGAATGCATCACTTTCCTACTTAAGTTATGCTGGTGGCGAAGAAAGCTATGTAGATGAAATAGGAGAGTAGATACTATGAGTAATGATGATATGCCCGATTGGGAAAAGAAGTATTGGGCGCAAAAACAAAAGCAAATGCAGCAGAAACAGAATAATCCAAATTCTAACCCAGATGCGTTTACCAGGCAGCCGCCTGGAAATCCAGAAGATCTTCCTCATTTTGATCCCAACGACTTATACAAGCAAATGGCGGATCAGTCTACACAAGGACAACCAGGTCAAGACGGCTGGAAAGATATTGATCCTATGACTGCAATGTTTGCAAACCAGGATGCATTGGCAGCTAGAGGAACAGGTCCGCAGACGCAGCCAGTAATGATTAAAGAGGGAGCAGTCCACTATCGTCCTGTGGATGCTCAAAATTTTGGCACAACAATGCCTCTTGCAAAGAATTGTGGCCCAATTACAAATGTAAACGGAAAAGAATTTGAGATGAAAGGCGAAACCAATGTCTATGTCATCGATGGAATGAATGTCGTTGATATGGAAAATCTTGACCCTTCACGAACAAAGAAGCTTGTAGAGGTGTCCGCTCCATTTATGGGCAAGTTCCTCGTTGAAAAGAGTGCTATTGTTGGAATTTCTGGTGGTGGCGGTCCTCAAGTTCTCAACGATTAATTGAGAAAACATACAGAACTTATACACCTCTCACAAATATAAGGATACAAGATAGGTTATAACCGTTAAACCTATTAGGAGGAATTTTATGCTCTAATTTTTTCACAAAATTCGGCTTAACTACTTATACGCAAAGTTTAAAGAGATGGTGGAATGGCTTCCGATTTCCCCAATTCGTTAGATAATTTTCAAAACCCAGTATCTGGAACGCTTCTTAACGCATCTGGTTCGTTAAGACACAGTGTTCAACATACGAACATAAACGACTCAATGGAGGCCGTTCAGTCTCGTATTGGTGTGACGGGTTCTACCGATCCAACCACCATAGATTTTCAGCTTTCAGATACGACGCACGGACACAATCACGATGGTGTCAATTCACGCACTATCGCTGATTTAAGATTGTTGGTAATGCAAGCTCCCTGTGGGCCGTTTGAAGCTTTTGGAAGCCCTTTGCATCACGAAACCACTTATGTGGATAAAGTTTTCCCTTCGACAAGGACATGGTATACAGATTCATCAAAAACGAAAAAAATATTTGAGCAGGTTATTACTTATAATAGTAATAAGACTCCTAACACAATAGCCTGGAAAATATATGAGGAAGATGGGTCTACCGTAAAAACTACAGCAACAGATACGATCAGTTATTCAAGTGGATCGGTATTTGAGACTGGAAGAACTAGGACACTGACCTAATTACGGATAGAGGAATTTTATAAAAAAGGTAAAGGGCAGCAGAAATGGCTTTTGAAAATCCAACATCAGTACTTTTTGATACAGAAGGCAGAGAATTAAATGTATCACAATCACAGACTGTAACAACCACCCAGCCAGGCTTGGTTGTATATGGTTCGGGTTCGACCGGATGGGAAACCCTAAAACTTTCTAGTAATGGCGAACTGTTCGTTACTGGTACAGTAGATGTAACAGTTGGCGAGGTTGATCAAGGAGCTGCAGGCACGATTGCTGAATCGTGGTATATGCGTATCACTGATGGTACGCAAGTTATTGGTACCGGTTCTTCTGCTCCTATCTTCATTAGCGGTGCAGTTGATATTCCGAACACCGTAACTGTAACAACCGCCGATGGTGATGTTATCGATGTTGCCCTTACCAATACGGCAAGCGTAGAGGTAGTAAACACGGCAAGCATCACCGGTTCTGTTACGGTTAACTCCATCGGTGCACCGGTTACGGTTCGTCGTATTGATGCTCCAAATACTCTTGTAACTGGAGTAAACGCAACTACTTCTAGCTTCACTGCCCTTTCAGCAAATGCGAATCGTACTACGGCAACATTCTACATGGATGGAAACACCGTAGCATTCTTGAAGCTAGGATCGGGTGCTGCTCAGACTGACTTTACCGTGAAGATGAACAACAACTCCTACTTCGAGCTACCAGATCACTATACAGGACAGGTTGATGTGGTCTTCGACAAGGAGAAGGCAGGCGATACCCTGAGAATTACAGAAGTAACAGAGTAATCTAACTAACACGGCAAGTGAATAACAGAAAAGGCTCGGCATTCTTCGCCGAGCCTTTTTTTAATTGAGCTTCTACTTAACGGAAGAAATGCCGTTTTTTGATCCATCACAAAACATAGAAGATGCACAGGGCGACACAATTGATATTGTTAGTAGCTCTTTAAAAGTATCTGGTACGGTTGAAACCAAAAGCAAATTTATCCGTGAAAGAGATGCTGTTGTTGGAGCGGATTATTTTAAATCAGGCATTAGTGGTAGTGCTACTTTTTTAGCTATTGATTTGGATAATCAAAACGGAACCGGTCCTTACAAACATACCTTGACTGGATCTATTCGATATATCGGTACTGGCGGTACGGTATTAAAAGAAAAAACTGGTGCAGAATGGGATGCCCTTTTTGGAACAATTTTACAGACAAGTACGACCGGTTCTAATGTAGGTTGGTTTCAATTGGGGAGCTTACACGCACGAAGTTCTGACACAAATGAAAGTACCTTTCGTTCTGAAATTTTTCCAGTGCATATCGATACAAGAGTTGAGAATAATGACTTTTCTTTTGTAGCAGCCAAATTCATAACAGAAGAATCAGATATTCAATCCGATGGAACATTAGAAGATATCAAGGGCAATCAAATTACACCAGAAGTAGGAGATACAGTACTTAAAGTGGAAAATATTAGTGGCGGCGGCACAGCAGAGGTGCACTATAGTTTTTGGTATTATACGGTAGAGTAAATTATGGCTTTTACAGACAATAGACCGATTGTACAAGGTGTTCTTTTTGATGAGAGCGGCAGTAATGTTGCTGTTACCAATAACGCTTTATCGATTACTGGATCTACCAAGCTTGAAGATGTTAATGACAAAGAGCTTCGTCTTGGTTCTTCTGGAAAACTCCGTACCGGTGAATCGCATGTGATCTTTTTTGATCCTATTGAAGAAGATAATTTTAACGAATTGATATGGTTGAGTTCTTCTGCTGGAGGGATGGAATTTAACCAAAGCAATGGAGTTCTCACACTAAATTCGAATGGTACTACAACCAGTGGTGCATTTACCTTACTAAAAACAAGAAAAAGACCCCTTAATATTAATTCTTCTCCGGTTTCTTTTACGGCAAGAAATTCCGTAAACCCAACGCCGGGATTCGTTATAGAAGCAGGTATTGGTCAGGTAAGTGGTTCTGAGGAACCAGAAGGTGCTTTTTTTAGACTAGATAAGAATGGAAATTTATTAGGGGTTATTAATACAAACGGAGTAAGCAATTCAGCCACATTGATTCCATCCGGAAGTGTTCCAACTGACTGGACTAGAGGGGAAGTGGAAATTGGTATTGATGAAGCGAATTTTCGCCTAAGAGATAGAACAACAAATACAGATATAGATAAGATTTTACTTTTGCCAAGTTCAGCTCCAAACTTTTTGGCTTCATCACACTTTGAGGGGTTTCTTAGAACTTTAAATAAAACTGCTACAGATGGTTCGGGTAGTTTTAAGCTATCTCATGTTGTTGGTGAGCGCCGTGATATTACTGCGAATAAAACTTGGGAAAACCAGATGGCTCAAATTGGAAGATCATCTGTAATAGACCCCAAGACATTTGAACAGAGTGCACATTATGCAAATAATACAGCTCCTACAATAGCTACATTATCAAATACGACACCAAGTTATGATACTTTAGGTGGTTTATATCTCTTTGACGCAGTATCCGGATCTGAAACAGACTATGCGTTATTTGGTTATCAGGTTCCCGGTGAAAATCAGTTGGTCGTTAAAACTGTACAATTTGATGCAATCAACGTAGGTTCAAAAGTTGATAACAACACCGGTACTGTTTTGCAATGGGCCATTGGTGTTGATTCAGTATCGTCTTCATTAGATGTGCAGGGTATTGATGGTCCTAAAATTATTCCAATTGGTTATCAGGTGGCAGAACCAGGAGATAGGATCGGAGATAGGTATGAACCATCTCCGATTGATTGGACTCCGGATATTCCTGTAGCTGTTGACGGAGGAAGGTATTTACACATCATAGTACGGATACCAATAGCAGTCCCCAAGGGAGGACAGCAGGTTCGTGGTACTGTAGCTATTAATGGTTACTTTGAATAAAGGGTTAATATGGCTTTTACCAACACAACTATTATTGATGATACTGGAAACGAGATTGCTACAATTTCTGGAAGTCAAGGCCTTCGTCTGAAAGTAGAAGCCGATCTTGCTCCTGGAGCTTCTGTTAATACTGGCCAGTCTTCACCAGCACAACCAAGCAATCTCATAAGAAAAGAGATTGATAGTTCGGGAAGTACAGATTTGTCTGTTGATGGTTCTGGAACACCGGTAGAGTTTATTTTTACAGGCTCCAGTGATGCCAATGTCCGTTTGAGTAGCATTCGGTTTGTGATGACTGCTAATAGCACTACAACGGATGGTGAAAGCTTTGGCCCTCTGAAGGAGTTAGCAAATGGTTTGCAAATTCAAACCAGAATTAGTGATTCTGTATCAGAGGCTGGCAACCTTAAAATCACAGAAGACTTTCTCACCCTGCCTACACCGGATTTGTTTCTAGACAGATCAGGAAAAAAGGAAGTGTTGGCTTCCTCTTTCACTTTCGGTGGTGCTGTAACTCTTAATTCTGGTAGCGGAGAATGGATAAAAGTTCGTGTAAGAGATGATTTGTCGGGTAATAAATTTGAATTATTTAAAGCCATTGTAACAGCAACAAAAACGAAATAATGAAATGAGGATTTTATATGCCTATTACAGTAGAAGGAAATCTCAAAACAGATTTAAAGTTAAGTGATGGTCTTGTTCGTCAAGACGGAGATCTGTCAATTGATATTGATGCGTTTCACCACGAAATTAATGGTGTAAAATATAGATTTAGTGGTGTATCAAGTAAATCTGTTACGGATAATGCGAAGAATTTCGTGTTTCTGGACACAACCGGTTCTCTTGTTGTAAATACTTCAGGTTTTCCAAGCGAACAGCATATTCGTTTGGCGAATGTTTTTGCTACCGGTTCTGTTATAACCGCAATTACAGATAAGAGAGCCTTGCTTGTATCGGCTGCCACAGGTTCAGGCGATGGTGTTTCCGATCACGGAAACTTGTCCGGTCTTGGAGATGATGATCACACGCAATATCTTCTTGCGGACGGAACAAGAAATCTTGGCGGCAATTGGAATTTAGGTGGAAATGATTTGTCAAATGGCGGTTTTGTAACCGCAACTGGTTTTTCTGGTTCTCTTACGAGATTGGATGATGGAGGTCATTATCTCTTAGCAGAGGGCAGTATCTCTATTACAACCGGATCAACTGGGCAAATCACCATATCAGGTTCTAGTAGCAGTGGAACTTCTGATCACGGACAGCTAAGCGGTTTGTCCGATGATGATCACCCACAATATCAATTAACTTCTTCAAAAGGACAAGCAAACGGCTATGCTGGACTTGACGGAAATGCTGAAATAACAGACTCAACTCATGGAAATCGAGGCGGTGGAAATCTTCATACTACTGCCACAACCAGCTCTGCTGGTTTTATGTCAGGATTTGATAAAGAGAAGGTGGAACTCATAACATCTGGTACAACCTCTTTTTCGATTCCACTTGATATAGGAGTTGTTAATGGGAATTGCAACCCAAGAGTAAACAACAACATGTCTGCTATGAAATATGAAGAATCAAGTACCAACACGGATGGTGAGTGGCGGTTTTCAATTCAGCCTCCTAAGAATTACATTGATGGAGATCTTAAATTGAGGGCATTGTTTTCAACTATATCCGATGGAGGCAATAACGAAGATAGTCTATGGGAATTGCAATATGCGTTTCGATCGGAGGGAGAGGATTTAGGTAGTTACACTACAATACCAATTACAAGAAGTATGGATTCAGTCATTACTGACAAATTGGAAACTTTTTCTGGTTCGATTCCAGAAACAGATGTGAGTAAATCAGCGGATATTTTATTCATTAACCTTAGACGAAAATTTAGTGATAATAGTGACTCTTTTGGTGAGGTATATGTACACAACTTGAAATTTGTTTTCAATGGTTGGGAAGTTGCTGATTCTTCTATTGCTGGAGGAGTTTAACTAAACCTAACCCTTTTGGTTCAATTGAAATACTTATCAGTAGATTGCTGTTGAACTACAACAGAAAACGAAAGGAGTAGGAAATGTCACACAAACCAGGTCATAGTAAAGGTGGTAGTAAATCTTGGCCATGGGATCCATGTGCAGAAGGGCTTGACATTTTGAAAGCCGATTCCGACATGGATGACATCATCAATGATCAGGAGCACTGCTGGATGGATCCAGAATTAGCTGACCATTGCAGCATTCAAGAATGGGATCAGGTAAGAATTCGAAGAGATAAAAATAGCGATTCTTACGCAATTTACACTGTATCCAACTTTTATCAGGATGGATCAGATAATGACGATATTCGAATGGGTCAGGTTGGAAGAGAAAAATTGGATACAACCGATTCCATTTTGGATACGGTGGAGCTTTATACACAAGTCCCGAGACATGATTTGTCGGATAGTGAGGCAGCAGATCAAAGCGAATTTGTTGAACGACTAGGTGACAATGGGTCTCATACCGGACTTGTATCATGTGGGCCACATGGTGGTTACATTGAATACAGAACAGATGATCAGGCAGAAAGGGTAGCATCCCAACTTTCCCATCATGATGTCTCTTATTGGCGTTGCTCCGGTTGGAGAGACGGTGGTGGTGCCTATGATCGCTGGCACATTACCTCAACCGAAATTAATAGACGAGGCTTTCCATATCTAGATGAGATTGCTGATCGTGGATTTACATACGCTGTTGCATTTCATGGGTATAGTGGCGATGAAGTGCTCGTAGGCGGCGCTGCTGATAAGTCTCTTCGTGAGGATGTTCGGGACGCTATTGCAAACGC
>CAYXQY010000155.1:0-8684 GCA_964466525.1 uncultured Planctomycetia bacterium | reverse complement strand
CCGGTGGCGTTGGCGATCAGGGTTCGGTCCCCGAACAGTTCCGTCATCAACCGGATGTACGGCGTTTCACCGCATCCGGCACAGGCACCGGAGAATTCAAACTGCGGTTCCAGTAGCTGCTCGTTCTTGGCCATGTCAAAGTTCAGGTCCTCGTCCGTTGTCGTGGAGGGCAGGGAGGTGAAGAAATCCCAGTTTTGCCGCTGTTCCTCGAGCACCTCCCGCTGTGGTTTCATGTTGATCGCTTTCCGACCCGCTTCGCTCTTGTCTTTGACCGGGCAGGTTTCCACGCACAGCGTACACCCGGTGCAGTCCTCCGGCGCCACCTGGAGGGTATATTTTTTGTCGTCGTCCATCCCTGAAAACTGTGCGTCCACGTATTTGAACGAGTCGGGGGCATCGTCCAGTTCCTCCTCGTCGACCACCTTCCCGCGAATGGTCGCGTGGGGACAGACCACGACACATTTTCCGCACTGAATACAGAGGTCCTCCTCCCAGACGGGAATCTCCTGGGCCAGGTTCCGCTTTTCCCACTTCGTGGTTTCGGAGGGGAATTTTCCGTCGTCCGGCAGCGCGCTGACCGGCAGGTCGTCGCCCTGTCCGGCGATCATCTTTTTCGTCACGTCCTGAACGAACTCCGGCGCTTCAGAGGGAACCACCGGTTCCAGTTCCCGTTCCGAGTCCACATGGTCGGGCACGTCGACCCGTTCGAGGTGTTCGAGGGCCTGTTCGACGGCGTCGAAATTCCGCTGAACAACCGTTTCCCCCCGCTTGCCGTACGAGTCGCGGATCGCCTCTTTAATTTTTTCCTCCGCCTGATCCCGGGGCAGGATATTGGCGAGTTCGAAGAACACGGTCTGCATGATGGTGTTGATCCGGTTGCCCAGACCCACGTCGGACGCGATCGAGTGCGCGTCGATCACGTAAAACGATAGCTGTTTGTCGATCATCTGCCGCTGAACGGGTGCGGGAAGTTCGCTCCAGACCTCGTCCGGTGCGTGCGGGCTGTTCAGGAGAAACGTTGCGTTCTCCTCCGCCCGGTCCAGACAGTTGTATTGATTGTACTGTTCGATGAACTGGAACTGATGCACCGCCACGAAATTGGCCTGCTGGATTTTGTACGTGCTGCGGATCGGTTCGTCGCCAAACCGCAGGTGGCTGACGGTGCGAGCCCCCGCCTTTTTGGAATCGTACACGAAATAGCCCTGAGCGTATTTGTCCGTTTCGTTCCCGATGATTTTAATGGAATTCTTGTTTGCGCTGACCGTTCCATCCGACCCCAGCCCCCAGAACACGCCCCGCCACGTATCGTCCGTGTCCGTGCGAAACGAAGGATCGTAGTCGATGCTGGTGTGGGTCACGTCGTCCTCGATCCCGACGGTGAAGTGATTTCCCGGTTTTTCCTTGTTAAGTTCATCAAACACGCCCTTGACCATGGCGGGGGTAAACTCCTTCGACGACAGTCCATAGCGGCCACCCACCACCTGCGGCGTCGCATCGAAGGAGGAACCCCCGCGCTGACGATCCTCGCTCACGGCGTTTATGACGTCCCGGTAGAGGGGTTCTCCGGAACTTGCCGGTTCCTTGGTTCGATCCAGCACGCCGATGGATCGCACGGTTGATGGCAGGGCGTTGACCAGGTGTTCGCTGGAAAACGGCCGATAGAGGCGGACCTTGAGCAACCCCACCCGTTCGCCCCGGTCGTTCAGAGCGCGGACCGTTTCGTGTGCCGTTTCCGCCCCGGACCCCATCTGCACGATCACCCGTTCGGCCTGCTCGTCTCCCACAAATTCGTACAGGTTGTAACGGCGGCCGGTCCGTTCCGCGAACCGGTCCATCGTGTTCTGTACGATCTCGGGAGCGGCGTTGTAGTACGGATTGACCGATTCGCGTGCCTGGAAAAACACGTCCGGGTTCTGCGCCGTTCCGCGGACGTCCGGATCGTCGGGCGACATCGCCCGGTTTCGGTGGGCCTCCACGTTGTCCCGATCCATCATGGAACGAATCGTGTCGTCGTCCAGCACGTTGATCTTCTGGATTTCGTGGGAGGTACGAAATCCGTCGAACACGTGGAGAAACGGCACCCGGGATTCGAGGGTCGCCGATTGGGCGATCAGCGCCATGTCCATGGCTTCCTGTACGGAATTGGCAAACAGCATGCCGAAACCCGTCGGGGCAGCCGTCATGACGTCGGAGTGATCGCAGAAGATGGACAGCGCCTGGCCCGCGACGGAGCGGGCGGCGATGTGGAACACCGTCGGCAGCAGCTCCCCCGCGATCTTGTACATGTTGGGCACCATCAGAAGCAGTCCCTGGCTTGCCGTAAACGTGGTTGTAAGGGACCCTCCCTGCAACGAACCATGGACCGCCCCGGCCGCCCCCTTCTCGGCCTGCATCTCGATCACGTCCGGCACGTCCCCCCAGATGTTTTCCTTGCCGTTCACCGACCAGCTATCGGCGTGTTCTCCCATCGGGGACGCGGGCGTGATCGGGTAAATGGAAATGACTTCATTGGTTTTATACGCCACGTGCGCCACGGCTTCGTTGGCGTCCAGCGTGGCCGTTTCTCTGTCGGCGATGTTCATGGCAGGTTTATCGCATTAATGCAGGTGAAACGTAACCGAGAAGGAAGCGGACGGGGAAAATTTGAGGAACGAATCCGTGATTTCCCCTTCGTTTGAAACGGACGCCACACGGTCCGGTTTGAGGTCGAGGAACGCCGGTTTCTGGAGGGGCTCCTCAAACGTGTAGTTCAGTCGGAGCTTCGTTCCGTTATCCAGAACCTCCACAGTCTGCCGGACGGACAGGCCGTCCACCTTATAGGTAACGACTGTTGACCCGTCCTGCTCATCATAACTAACCGACGTGACGTCCGGAACCTGATCCGGCTTCCCGATGCGTAAAAGCGGGGAGTCGGAGCGCCCGGGGACAAGGGCTCGTTTGAGGTCCCCGTCCAGCTCCTGTTCGGACAGACGGTGATACGCGCCATCCGACGAAATCACGGCCAACTGAAGGGCGGCGTCCGACGACGATCGGCCGTATGCGATACGAAACGAGTGGTCGCCCGGTTCCAGCTCGACCTTCTTCAGCGCGGTGAACCCTTCTCGCTGATCGGGAGAAATCACTGTTTCGTCGTTGATCAGGAGTTCGGTCGCTCCGGCCGCGTGCATCCCGAACAGATACACCCCGGCGTTCGGTACACGGAGCGTGCCGTGAAACACCCATCCGTTCGGCGTGTCCTGCCCCTGCGGTTCCACGGACAGTTTCCCCGCCGGAAGATCGGACTGTTCCATCGGTTCCCGTGAATCGAAATCAGGAAGGGCAGACCCCGTTTCCTCGTAAGACCTGCGAGATAGATCGGACAGGACAACCTCTTCCGTTTCGGATTCGGACGTCTCGGACGATGTTCCGTCCTCCGGTTCGGTCACGTGCATCATTCCATTCATGGACATGGCGTGGCCGGGCACCGTACAGACGTACGGATGATCCCCGGGTTTCTCAGGAGCTGTGAAGGTGATGGTGTCCTTCTCGCCTGCCTGTAGCAGTTCCGTCGAAAAAAGAACATCTTCGGAGTCGGGCACGTATTCATTTTCAATGGGATTGGTCATGCTCCAGGCTTCCCGGGCGAGTTCGATGGCAAAATTCTCGTCACCGGGCGTGAGAATCAGAACATTGTGCTGAAGCGTACCATCGGTATTATCGAAGATCAGCTTGATGCGTCCTCCGGCCGGCACACTGAACTCCTCGACGTCGTAACGCATCTGACCGGGCCGGACACCGATGGTGACGACCTCGTCAAATTCCTCGTTACGGTTCTCCTGCGCGCCGGCGCTCCACGAAAGATAGATTGGTCCTCCAAGAAATAGAAGCGAAGCCAGTAGAGATATAAAAAAGAGCTTATCGGTGCCACTGCCTCGATTCCTGAGATACATCGGAACCTCCTGATGCAATATTATGCGAGACATGCGAATTCTGAATATTCTCAGAGCAAACATCGTTCCATGGTCGATATTTTCCTTCTGGTCGCCTAATGCACGAGTGCACCAGGAAACCGATATTGCTCACCTATTCGTTCCGAAAGGAAAGGTACAAATGTTATTTACCGGCGGAGACATCGGGGCTCCCGGGCTCTTCAGAATAGGTGAGTAATTACGGGAAATATCCCAAAATTGAAACGGTCTCCGGAACTGAATAGTGCAATTCTGCAACAGTGTGGGTCCCAATTCTTCTTGCAGGGATATCAATTTCCTTTCAGAATGAACCTTCGCTTTTCTTTTTCGTTGAAATGCTTGTCTCGTCAAATTCGTCTTTTTTGGATAAGGAGGAGTTGTACAGATGACGTCTCAGACAACGGATCGTTTAAAAGAGGTGAAGCACCTCTCTTCGTTCATCCGACCTATCGCAGCGTTCATGTGCTTTGCATTTCTGCTTACCGGTTCTTCACTTGCTCTGGAGGCCCAGGAAAACGAAAAAGAATTACCCGATGTCAAGGTTCTTTACAACGCCACGTCCGAGCAGAGTCTGGTCGGACCGAACAAGCAACCCGAATGGACCGCTCGACCGCACCGGTTTGCCACAACAAGAACATATGTTCTCCCACCGGGGGTCATTGAAGCGGATCTGTGGGCCATTAGTGAATTTGATGAAGGAGCTCGCCCGGCGTATGAGTTTCAGGAAGAGCTGCTGTTCGGGTTGCCGAATCGATTCCAGCTTGATTTTTACCAGGTTCAGTCGAAAACGGGATCGGACAGCCTGCAGTCAGACGCACACAAAGTGGAAGTCCGGTGGGCCCTGAACGAATGGGGCGAAATCCCATTGAATCCGACCCTGTACGTGGAGTGGGAGTCGGACTCCACGGAGGACTCGGACGCGGTGGAGTATAAACTGCTCCTCGCCGAAAATCTGGCACCGAAATGGTACTGGGCCGGAAATGCGGTGTACGAACAGGAATACAGCAACAACCGGGAAACTGAGTTTGCGCTTACCTCCGGACTGAATTACACCGTGAAGGACAGAAAATTCAACGTCGGTGTGGAAGGAGAAGTTGAACGAAAAACCGAAGACGGCTCCCGTGGGGATCCGGAATGGGAATTCCTGGCCGGTCCGAGTTTGCAGTATCGCTTTACTCCCTCCATCCGCCTCCGGTGGGTGACGCTGGGAGGGTTTGGAGCAGATTCCCCCGACGTCGAATCGTTTCTGATCTTCGGGTTTACCCTGAGTGAGGGACCGGGATGGGGCCGGGAACAGACCGTGACCGCCGAGCGAAAGTAAACGGAATTCTTTTCGTTCCTCCTACACCTAAGAACGGCTTTCAACGAAATGAGGGCGGTGTGGTTCCTCCACCCGTCCCTCATTTTTTCCTCACCTCGATCGGGCTTTCGCTGTTTCAACAGCCTGAATCAAACTTGAAGTGCCCATAAGACTTCTACTTTTGGTCGATTAATCGCCCCCACCGCTTACATCATACATTTCGAATAGGAGGATGCTGGTTTCCGCCTCAATAGTTCATGGGGTTTGTTCGAAATATGGATTCCCTCCTGCCAGCGAGGGAATGGATCGCTATGCAACGCACCATTCCTCTTGAGTTAACGGGGGGTAATTTGGGTGGGGAACTTAAGGTAGTGATTGCTAATTTCAAATAGCAACTAAATGTTGCGATTTGAATATTTTTGACAAAGGGAATCAGCGTAACTCGTTTCGTTTCAATGAGATCGAACGTAATCGGAGTCTCCGGGCGATTGCGTCTACTCGCCAATGCGCCTTCGGCATCGCCTGCGAATCCGCACACTACAGAGACCAGAATTACATTCTACTGACGAAGCGGGGTTTTTCAGCAGCCTCCCAGAAAACGATCTAAAGGTCATCACGAGTGCAAACCCCCGATCCCGCGTATCGACGGGGAGGTAAAACAAACCGTACTGGGAGGGTCCGGGCAAACGGCCTCGTGTTGTGGCTCAGAACCCGTTGGTCGAATTAAAAAAACCGGGGAAAACGGAAAGACGCGGACCGCTGAAACCGGTCGAAAGTCCCCCCGGTATCCGTTCCGGGGTCCTTTTACTCCCGATCAATTCCACGTCTGTTATCCTCCACCCGGTCGAGGTCCCGCTTCACCGCACGCTGAAGTTTTTCAGCGGCCTGTGCGTACGCCATGGCAAACCGGCTCTGTTGCTCAGTCGCCACAATGGGTTCCCGGCCGGCCACGTGAGCTTCCATCACACACCGCCGGTCATTCGATCCCCCTTTATCACTGTTCTCATCCGTCAGATACACGTCCACCCGAGTCAGACGATCCGAAAACCACCTTAACGCATGGGTGACCTCATTCCTTACACGAGCGGTTAACTCCTGGCCTCCGTCGACGTCATTGCCGGTGTTCACAAAGACCCTCATAACTGGACCTCCGAAGTACTGAAATGAACAAACGAATAGAAACGTACCTTTTTATTTTTTGACGTCTCCTGCAATCCGTGCCGTGTCCACAGACAACCCGAACGGCGCACCGATCCAGTGATTGTGGATCGTCCGGTCCCCCGGGACTGCAACCGCTTTTCCCAATGACGAAGAGCCCCCGTTTCCTCATCGTGCTCTTCGGGTGGGGTAAACCCGGGATGCGTCTCCGGGTGATGAATGTGACCGCCCAGGGCGGCCGTGTACATCATCATCCCCGCCGTGAGCACCGCAAGGACCGTCAGGCCGGGAAAAAACAACGCATGAAGTTGCCGTCCCGTGTACCGTACGCCAATACCAATGAGCGCGACCAGCCCCGTGAAACTCAGCAGCCCAAACGCCCACATGGCCAGTTCTTCGTGCTGCTCGATCCGATCGTGTGATACGTTCCGCAACCCTTCCACAAGCTCCTCCGCCGGTTCCCCGGTCAGATAGACCGGAATTCCGATCAACGCAACAACCACAAACCACCAGAGACTGAGACGCCTGAGGTCATCGGATCCCCGACCCCATAAAACCACCAGTAGAATCGCACCGGCTACGGTCCCGACAACGGCAAAATGGTTCAGCATCAGGTGCCAGTGGGCCGCATTTTGAGGAAGCATATCGCTCGTCTCCTGATAAAACGTGATTACTCACCGATTCGTGAAGATCCCGGGAGCGCCGGCATCCTCGCCGGCAAAGTAAAGTAAAAACCTACTTTTCAGAACGAATAGGTGAGTAATTACAAATGAACAATTGCTTTTCTTCTCCAGAAATCCACATTTTTATCTATTGCAAAATTCATGCCGTTACTTACAAACGCCATCCCCCTGTTCTGAATCGAACTTCGCCCCGCTGAATCCCCGTTGAAATCTACACCAAAGCGTATCTCTGAAAGATCGAGTGACAGGAAATTACTGAAGATGATGTTCTTCTGCAACATGTTTGCGTCCGGACGGTTGCAGTTTTCCATCATGGACATTCGGGGGGCACTGGTCGGGATGGAACTCAACATAAAAGCGTGAAGCCTCGGTCCTTTCTCACCGGCCAAAAATGACCACTGAGAGCGTGTCCTCCTCCAAGGTGGGGTCTTTCTACGTCACCGATTCCGGTGTAACATCAAAAAGTTTCATCCTCTTGAATTGAACCCCCTGACCGTATGCGAGAGGAACAGGACGGTCCGTTATCGTCAGCAACCAGCCGAAGGTGCCGGGGGATCTCACGTTTCTCACGTATCCGAGTCACGTGATCACGAATCTGTATGGAACTTTTTCCGGGTCATCGCATCTAATAGATTCGACTGATGATCGATCAGGTAATCAAAATTAATTTCAATTCGGGAGTCCGCATGAAACGTCAACAATCGTTGTTCTCCACGTGGTCGATTCTTCTGCTCCTTTCCACCGTCCTGATGGCCCCGCTCGTTCCCGCCGACGACCCGGTTTCCACGGAGGAACTCGGCGGTGAAGACCGGTACACCGTCCACCTGTCCACCAACAAACCCATCTACCGCGCCGGTGAAAGGGTATACTTCAGAGGCGTCCTGTTCCACGCCAAAACGGAAAAACCCCTTTCGTTTCAGGATACCCCGTACGGACACATCAAGATCAAAGGACCCAAAGGAGAAATTGTTGAACAATCTCGAATACGCCTGAAAAACAGCTCGTTCGGTTATAAATGGGACATTCCCGACGACCGGCCCGGCGGCGAATATACCGTTGAAGCGTCGGTCCCCGGGTTGTCACCGTCCGGCCAGCGGACGTTCGAAATCCGTTCGTACCGGACCCCACGGTTCAAAGCGGACATTGAATTTTTAAAAGACGGATACGGCCCGGGCGACACCGTTCGTGCAACGCTGAGCGTCCGCCGGGCGGAAGGGGGCCCCCTGCAGGATCCGAACGTGGAGGCCACCGGCCGGGTCGGGGGAAAGGAAATCTTTTCCGAACCCATCAACCTCTCCTCGGACGGAACCGGCTCCGTCCAGTTTGATCTTCCAAACGACCTGGATACCACGCAGGGTGCCCTTGCGTTTACCGTCAGTGATGGCGGCACCACCGAAACCAAAGCACGAAGCATTCCCATCGTTCTGAACGACCTCTCCCTGCAGTTGTACCCCGAAGGAGGCGACCTGGTGGCAAATCTTCCCAACCGGGTCTATTTTCGAGCGTTAACCCCCGATCAAAAACCCGTCGACCTCGAGGGCACACTGACGACGTCGGACGGGAAACGAATCACCACGTTTGACGCCAAACACGAAG
>CAYXQY010000154.1:0-8800 GCA_964466525.1 uncultured Planctomycetia bacterium | reverse complement strand
CGTTATCGAACACGGACACGTTGTTGACAAACCTCCGGAAACTGTTCGACGGAATCGATCAGCTGGAACTCTCCGAGGAGCAGATTCAGAACCTGCGGTTGATGATGGTTCGCGGCATTACACCCGAGAACTCAAACAGTACCTTCCTGGTGGATGCGATCCTGGCGGAGGGGGGAGAATGAGAAGGGGGCAGCTGATATCCGGATTGATATGGACCGATGTGATTTGATCTTATGGACTTGGAAGGGACTTAATGCTTAGAATTAGATATGTGTATGCGCGAAGGTTTTCAGAAGTAAAAGGTTTTACATGAGTATACCTTTTCATAGCTCGCCCCTCCACGCCGTCCTGACCGGGATGGCTTTATTGACAGCTGGTTTACTTACTGTGGTCCCCGTTAACGCGCAGGACGTGGACGAGGTGCAGGAGGGCACCGTCGACGTTCAGCAGGACGGAAACGAAACCACGATCCGGGCGTCGGACGGGTCCATCATCAAGTACTCCTCGTTTGACGTGGGTTCGAACGAAACGGTACAGTTCCGGCAGCCGGGGAAGCATGCACGTGTTCTGAACCGGATTCGGTCCGGAACCACCTCACACATAAACGGTAACCTGTATGCAAACGGGCAGGTCTATCTGACGAATCCGGCCGGCATAGTCTTCGGGTCCGGCGCGACCGTGGACGTCGGCCGGCTCTACGTGGCGGCGGGGCGGATTTCGAACGAGAATTTCCGCACCGGAAAGGATCTGTTCACGGACCTGTCCGGGACGGTCAAAAACCTTGGTCAGGTGCAGGGAACGGAGGTACACTTTTTGGGTCGGCGCGTGGCCAACTTCGGGGAGGTGGTGGCGGAGGACGGGGTGGTCACGATGCACTCCGGAGAGGACGTGCTGCTCGGACACATCGACGAAAGCACCTACGCCCGTATCGAGGAGGGAGGGGAGGAAACGAATGCCGACAAGGCGGGGGTAAAGAACAGCGGAACGGTCCGTGCCGGTGACGGAAAGGTGAAGGTGGGTGCGGGCGACATGTATTCCCTGGCGATCGAAAGCACGGGCGAGGTGTACGCAGAGAAGGTAGAGGTGGACGGGGGGGCAAGCGGAGAGGTGCGTGCATCCGGTACCATTTCCGCGACGGAAACGGAGTCCTCCGAACCGGGAGGCGAGATCGATCTACTCGGGGAACACCTTCTGTTGCAGAACCTCGATCTGGACGCGTCCGGTCCCGCGGGGGGCGGAACAATTCGTGTGGGGGGGGGACGTCACGGCGAGGGAGACGTACGGACGGCCTCAAACGTGCTAATTAACGGGGACACGAACCTATCCGCCGATGCAACGAAAACGGGAGTCGGGGGAGATGTTGTCGTCTGGTCCGACGAGCATACGTACATGCACGGCTCGGCTTCCGCGACCGGAGGGTCGCAGAACGGGGATGGCGGATTCGTCGAGATTTCCGGGAAAGAGCTCGATACCGATCTTTCCGTGGTGGATGTCTCCGCGCCATCGGGCAGCGGGGGGACGGTGTTGTTTGACCCGGCCCGGATCGAGATTCGTGGAAGTGCAGCGGATCCTGATGGAGACGACAACGACGATTTGCTGGATACTGATTTCGTGGACAACCGGAGCGGTGGGGGGCAGGAGATCACGTTTTCGGACGGAGCGGTTGGGGATAATGGTAGCGGGACGGGGGGAGAACCGTTCGTGGTATATGAGAATGAAATTGAAGGGCTTGAAAATACCCTGACAAATAATGACACGACGTCCATTATTCTGGAAGCTACGGATTCCATCCTCGCCTCGACAAATGGGGGAACGGATGATTTTCAGGCGGATCTCGCGTTGCCGGACGGGGTGGATCTAACCCTGCGCACCCGAAATGATTCCACGCAGGGGGACACGTCCGGGAATATTGATCTCGTTTCGGAAACACCGGACGGATTTACCGTGATCACGCAGGGAACAGGTTCCATTACAATTCAGGGCGCTACGTCCGCGGATCTCGAAAGCAACCTGCTAATGCCCCGACTCGAAAGCCGGCAGGAAATTAGCCTTTACACGGGGAACGGGGAAATCCGGCTGTTTGGTGATATCAACCAGGTGAGTTCCGGTGCATCGATTGTGAACCTTGGGAATACGATTCTCGATGGGAGTGAAGTGGAGGGTGGAGCAATAAGACTCATGTCGGATATATCGATTCGGACCGGAAGCGGATTCTCCGAGTTCTCGACCCCGATTGATAGCCATGGAAGCCCAGGAAATCTGGATGTGATTGCCGGGGATCAACTGGAACTGGGGGGCAACATAGGTAACAGTCTACAGCTTTCATCTCTGGAGATATTCGGGGAGGCTCCTGAAGCCGAACTCACGTTTACCGGCCTGACAATTCAGACCGAGGGGGATCAGTTTTATGACGTCCCGGTGAGGGTTGAAGGGAACTCGTCGGTCCGGACCTCTTCAGGGGGAGACGCAGTTTTTTTAAGACGCATATTTAGCGATCAGGAAGATACGGGGAGTCCATTTGACCTGAGTGTGGACGTTCAAACGGGATCAGGAACGGAAGGCGTTGCTGCGTTTTTCTTTTCCGCCATCGGGGTGAATCCGTCCGGTACGGATATGCCCCTTTCAAATGTGACCGTACGATCCGATGAGGCAATTGTAATGGGGGTTGACACCGAACTGGCCTCGGACACGGATCGGACAGAAGATAGTTCCATCGTTCTAACTGAACAGGATCAGCTATACGATGGGAATGTTGGTCTTGGTTTAAACGTGAATAGCCTGGAAGGGGTTGACAGTTATACCCAGTTTATGAAGTCCCGGCAGGGCAACGTTGAGTTCAATGGAAGAATCGAGGTTGACGACGATGGCCAGGAAGGATCGTCTACAGCAGCTCTTGATTTGCAAACGCCCTCCGGTGATACGATTTTTTCTTCCCCCGTCGGTACAGCAACACTTCCCAATACCGATCCGGACGGATTAAAATTTCTCAGGACCGATGGGGATGGAGTGGGAGGACAGTTGTTCATCGGAAGTTCCGAAGTTCGAACAGTTGATGTACAGGGATTTCATGAGCCGGTCCAGCTCTCCGCGGACGTAACGTTCAACTCGTCGAATATCTTTTTTCGAAATACCCTCGATGGCGACGGAAACGGTTCACGTGCACTGACTGTTAACACTTCAAACGGAGGGGAAACCGATTTTGAAGGCAGTGTTGGCGGGACGAACCCACTCGGCTCCATCACCACCAACGCGGACGGAGATACCCTCCTTCCCGCAGGCTCCACCGTCGAGACGACCGGGGACCAGACATACGGCAATCCCGTGGAAACGGAAAATTCGACGGTGCGCTCAACGGAGGGGAACGTCGAGTTTCAGGGTTTCGTGGACGCGGAGGAGGACGAATCGTCGGGTGCCTCCTCCTTCGGGCTCACCGTTCGAACTCCCTCCGGCGATACGACATTTGCCGCCGAGGTGGGCGGCGGGAACATAACCGGAAGTGATCCGGACGGGCTGGCGTTTCTGGAAACGGATGCGAACTCGAACAGCACGAATCTTTTTCTCCCGGACACGGTGACCACGACCGGGGATCAGATCTTCAGGGAAGAGATTTTGCTCGAGACCAGTACGACCCTGATCAGCAGCACGGGTGCAGGCGACATTGACCTTACCGACGCTGCGGTGAATCCGCAGTCCGGCGAATTGGTCCTCACGCTCGACGCCGGCGGGGGGGTTGCGGGAATAGGCGATGTCGGTACGTCTGACACGCCGATCGGGGACATCGTGTTTCCGAGTTCCGTGTCCGCACTTGAGCTGAGTGGAAATATTTTTCAGGATGCAGTATTTGACAATGAAAACGATAACCTCCCGGAGATTCGGCTGGTCGGGGACAGCACGATAGACACGTCGGCGGGGAATGGGGAAATTGATCTTCGAGCCCTCCCCGTCGACGCGGACGCAACGGGTGCGCATGGGATTTCACTGCGCTCGGGAACGGGTGATATCCGGCTCGGTTCCGTGGGGGCGAACGAAAGATTAAAAGATATTTTCGTGAACAGCAGGGGATTGCTTGAACTAAACGCCGACGTGCAAACCGACGATAGCGTCGGGGACGGCAATATCGATTTTAGTTTTGCTTCGGGAGGCATTCAGCTGGTAAATGATGTGCGGCTGGATACCGGTGGCGGACGGGCCGATCTCGAGTCTACCATCAACGCTTCCTCCGCCGGAAGTCAGGGGCTGGTGGTGAGAGCCGGGGACGTCGTGGGGCTGGGAGCTATTGGTACAGGTGTTCCCCTGGAGTTCCTGGATGTACAGGGAGGTTCCCTCACGCTGAGCGGGGATCTCGCGACCGATAACAACGCGGGTACCGGGATGGTCGTGCTCGTCACCACCTCGTCTGACACAACCCTGTTCAACAGCGTCTCAATCGACACGGACGCGGGGGCTTCGGGCGATGGGGGTGAAATTGACCTGTCGGGGACGGATGTTCAGCCCTTCTCCGCGGGCTCGGAACGTGTGACCGTAAACGCCCCTCAGAACGCTATTCGTCTCGGAAATGTCGGTTCGTTAGATCGTATGGGGGGGATCACCATTACGAACGGGAGCGATCTGTTCCTGGGGGGCGAGGTGGTAACGGAGGACGGGTTTGACGCAACCGGAATCTCGAATGGGGTCACCCTTACCGGCACGGGCACGACGACCGTGGACACGAGTAGCGATGAAGGAACGATCTCTTTCGATGGTGTGCCCATCAACGCAACGAGTACCGGTGGACAGGGGCTTCGGCTTGACGCCGGTGGTAACAGCATAACGATTTCCAATGTTGGTGAGTCGACCGCCCTTTCCTCGCTGGATGTGGATACAACAGGTACGTTTTTTGTCAATGCAGAATCTATTGATACGGATGGGGGGGCGGTTGATTTTGTCGATGCGACGGATGTGGAGCTGGGTTCAACCTCCGTCGACATTGATTCGGAGGCGGGAGATGATGATTCAGCAGGAGATGTCGTACTTGCCAGTATTTCAAAACCGGGTCAGATCGATGCGACCGGGGGCGGCGAGCTGGATATATTTGCCGATTCGGATGGCGGAGACGGAGGTGAAGTCCAACTGGGGAATATCGGGCAGACGGATGCATTGTCATTGCTGTCCGTTGAGACCTTAGGAAGTGGTAATTCGGGAAGCGTATCGTTGTTCGGGGACATTACGACGGATGGAAGTTCCGGCGTGTTCTTCAGTTTTGAGGTGGCCGGGATCAATCTTGGTACGGATGTGACGATAGATACCTCGGCTGGAAATGAAGCGGATATGTATGCGGGCGGTGCACCTATCAACGGGGATCAGGTACTAACCATTCAAGCCGGAGATGGCCGGGTCAATCTCACGTCCTTGGGGTCGACGACGCCCCTTTCCGCCCTGGACATTGATAGCTCAAACTCAACAGCTCTTCTGGGGAACATAACGACGCAGGGCGGAGGTGGAGTATTATTGGATGACGCCACTGACGTGAATTTCGGATTCGATCTGACCATCGACACGTCCGCCGGAACGGCCGGCCCGGTGGACCTGACCGGTGGTGCGGTGGACGGGGCCGTGGACCTGACGATCAATGCCGGCGGCGGGGACGTGAGCCTGGACGCGACGGGACAGAATACCGCCCTCTCCTCGATAAATATCCGTTCGGATGGGGTCATTGGTGCTTCAGGGGACATCTCGGTCAACAACGGGATGGTGTTCTCGGGGGACCTGAGGACACCGGGGGATGCCACAGTGACACTTAACGGAACCGAAACACGCGTGGAGGAGCGGCTGGAAGTGGGGGATCTCAAAACGGACGATTCGGTGGGTGCGCTTGACGTCAACGCGGACCTGGTGATGACCGACACGGCCACGTACGATGTAACCCTGGCCGACACCGTTAACTTTGATCAGGTCGTGGTCGGGAATGGTGGGGATGTGTTTCTTGATGGAAGCACCGGTCCCGATCTTGTGGGGACGGCCGCCACGGAATTCTCGATCGGCGAAACGTTTGAGGTTATCCGGCAAATGGATACGGTGGACGTCAACGGAAGCTTTTCCAGTTCGTCCGTGGAGATCGACGGTCAGGGGTTTAACATACTGGTGAACGAGGACGTCAGTCCGGACGCGAACGACGCGGTTCTGGAACGGACGAAGCTGGAGTTTGAGTGGATTGGGAATGGTGAAACGAACGACTGGTCGGACAACCTGAACTGGGTGGGTGAGAGCGCTCCATCGGACGAAGATGTTCTCGTGTTTAACACCGATCAGGCCGACACGGGTGCGCCGAACAACGACTTTCTGTCGCGTGTGGAACGGATTGTATTCAGTGCCGACGGTTCGGATTCCTACGCGCTACAGGGCGATTCACTAACGGTACTTGGGGACATCTTAAATAGGTCGTCGGTTCAGCAAACGATCAACAATGACCTGAGTTTCTCCAGTGGTGATCACAACATTGACGCCATGGAAGGGCATCTTGTCTTCAATGGAACAATGAATGGTCCGGGGGCACTCACCCTGATGAACTCCCCCGGATCCGGAACACGTATTGCCTTTAACGGTCCCGCAGGAACCGAGACCCCCCTGTCCAGCGTGACGGTTAATCCGGAACTGTCACGATTTGACGTAAATGCAGCGAATGTCGTTACCGATGGCCGTCAAACGTACAATGCCCCGGTCCAGATTGGAGCGGATGTGGCGCTCATTTCTTATAATGGTGGTACGATCGACCTGACGGGCTCCGCTGTAAACGCCACTTCGGCAGGGGAGCATTTACTGGAGGTGGACAGTGCAACCGGGACGACCGAGCTTCCCTCCGTGGGAGCGGACACGCCGCTGGAACGAATCAGCGTCAACGCCTCGGAGGTCGAATTAAACGGGGACCTTCGAACAGGGAATAGCGCCGGAGGCGGAACGGTTACGATCGATACGTCACTATCGACTACTTTCTTGAATTCATCGATTACAATTGACGCGGACGCCGGCGATACCGGGACCGGAGGTCTAATTGACCTGACCGAAACGCCCGTACAGGCGGATTCCGCGGGCGACCGGGCGCTGACACTGGATGCGCCAGGGGGGTCGATCCGCCTGTCCGAACTTGGCACGGATGAACGACTGGGTGGAATACAGTTTGCCTCGTCCCCAACCAACCTTGAGCTGACGGGCAGCATACGGACCGACGGGATGCTGGACCTGTCGGTTGCCACGAACCCGGCCTCCGTCAGCGATTCGATCGAGGTCCGTGCGGCGAACCTTGAGCTGGGGGAAGTCGTGAGCGATTCGGAGGGGCCGTATGATCTGGCCTTCGTCGCCGATGGTTCCGGCGGGGACCTGACGTTTCAGTCCGTGTTAAACACGGGAACCGGTGGGACGGTGGAGTTCCGGTCAAGAGAGGGTACCATCGGGAACCAGGTTCGGACGGAGAACCTGTTGCTCACCGGATTTACCGAAGGGGAAAGCAACGTGGATCTGACCGGACCCAACGATATCGATACCCTTGCGGTTTCATCACCAACAAACCCTCAGGTGGGCGAGGTATTGTTCCGGGATCAGAATGGATTCAGTGTCGGCACAGTAAACCCGTCCGGTGTGAACACAACCGGCCGTGTGGATTTGAGGGCGGGAGCGGACAGCATGCTGACGATCCGTGAGGGGATAGCCAGCGGAGGTCCCGTGACCCTGCGTTCCGATGCAATGGTCTTCGAGGGGTTTGCTTCGATCAAGGCGGAGGGGGGTGGCGGCGTGATTGACCTTGCACCGGGATCCGGTGGGGACACGGGAGATGCGATCACCGTGACCGATGCACCGCAGGGCGGGGAGGACGTGCTTGAAGTTACTCCCACGACGCTGGAGACGCGTCTTTTTGCCTCCGAGGTGCGGATCGGAAATCAGCAAGCCGGTTCCCTTTCCGTTGAATCCGACGTGTCATTGTCGGGAGATAATGGATACGATCTGTTCCTGGACTCCCCGCAGTCGATGGAAATCGGAGCATCGGTGGGGGTGGGCGGACATACGCTCGTGGCCCGTGCCGGCGGGGACCTGACGATGAACAACAGCGGAACGGTGCTGTCCGCGACCGGGACCGGAAAACGGGTTGAACTCCGGACGAGCGGATCGTTTGTCAATAATGTTGGACCGGGGGTGTTCGACGTGTCAGATGGTGCTCGCTGGCTGGTGTATTCGGAGGACCCGGCGAACAACACGCCCGGCGGACTGCTGGAGGTGGTGGATTTTGAGGAATTTGAGGTGTTCGCCCCCGAAGATCCGGTGGGTGCGGGGAATGGATTTTACTATCAGGTTGAAGAACAGGTGGAGCAGGTGGAGGAGAATGTGACCCGGGACCTCTCGTCCTCCACCACCGAGGAAGAGGAAGAGACCACGACGGAGAGGACCGCTGAGGAGCGGGAAACGGAGACCGACACCACTACTGAGACGGCGGAGGAAACACAGACGAAGGTCGAGACGGATACACTCGTGGACGAATACACGGACGAGGAGATATCCGAATCCATTTCCGAGGTGGAGGAACCGTCCGGCGAATTGACGTCCATCGTGGATGAACCCACGCAGGAGGCGGCGGACAAGTTGTCCTACGAGCAGCGGTTGCAGGACGACGCCTCACAGCAGTACGACGCGTCGCAGAGCCGGGTCAAACAGATCGAGGAACAAATTGAAAACCTGGAAGCACAGGCCGACCAGCTGGAAAAGCAGGGGCAATCCGAAGAGGCCGAGGAGAAACGGGAACAGGCGGAGGAACTGGAGCAGGAGCTGGAGGACG
>CAYXQY010000153.1:0-8807 GCA_964466525.1 uncultured Planctomycetia bacterium | reverse complement strand
AGGTTCCGGTCACGCGCCGGATACGACGTATACGGAGGATCCGGAGGTGTATGAAAACCTGATGCAGCGGTTGTTCAAAAAACTCGACACGGCGTACGAACGTGGGGACCTTCCGGAACCGAATTATTTCCAATCGAACGGTCAGCGTGCCAGCGTGGGGATCATCGGCTGGGGCTCCAGTTACGATCCAATTCTCGAAGCGCAGGATCAGCTGGCCGAACAGGGCGTGGACACGGATTTTATGGACAACGCCCACGTTCTCCCCTTCCCGGAGAACGAAATGAAGGAGTTCATTTCGTCCCACGACCGCACATACGTGGTCGAGCAAAACATGACGGGTCAGTTGATGGGGGTCATTCACGAGAATTTAGGGAAAGATTTTGACCTGCGTGCGATTCGCCGGTACGACGGAAGTTTTCTTGAACCCAGTGATATTACTCAACCCATACTGGAAGACCAATCATGAGTCCAACAACAGCCGTAGATGCAGCGGAACAACAGGAAGAAGTCTCATTTGACGAAAAAGATTACGAGTCGGGTGGAGACGCGAGACTCTGTCCGGGATGCGGGCACAATCCCATTACGTCTGCGTTAAAACAGGCCGCTTATGAACTGCAGATTCCTCCGGAGGAGCTGAATGTTGTCGGCGGGATCGGGTGCAGTGGGAAAACAATCGCCGAGGTGGAATCCTATGCCATTCACACGTTGCACGGCTGTGCTACGCCCGTTGCGATCGGCGCAAACCTTGCCAATCCGGATCAAACGACGGCCGTCATCAGTGGGGACGGTGATTCCTGGGCCATTGGCGCCGGGAAAGCTGTGGCGCTGATGCGGACGAACCTGGACATGGTGTACATCTGCGAAAACAACGGAACGTACGGGTTAACAAAAGGACAGTTTTCGCCCACGACAGAGGAAGACAGCCCGAACAAATACGGCCAAACGAGTGGAATCCCTCCCGTCGATGGAATAAACATTGCACTTTCAACCGGGGCGACCTTTGTGGCAAAAGGGTTTTCGGCCAATCGCCAGCTGCTTGTGGAACAGATCAAGGCGGGGATCCTGCACGATGGTCTGGCGTATATTGACGTCATGAGCCCCTGTGTGAAGTTCAACGACCACGAAGGATCACACCATAGCTACAAGTACGGGGCACAGCACCAGGAGCAGCTCCCGGAATTCAGCATGGTCAACGTGGAGGAGTATTATCCCGACGAAGAGGAAATCGATACGGAAAAATTAACTGTTGAAAATTTTGGACAGCGGTTTCGTCTCGAGTTCGAAAATATTGAGGAACACCCCGAATACGATCCTCAGGATAAGATCAAGGCCCTTTCACTGTGGAACAAGAAACGTGAAGAGGGAAAAATTCCCCTTGGATTGCTCTACGTGAACGAGGAGCGCCCCCCCCATCATGAACGTTACTACGAGGAAGGGGATAAGTATCTTGTGGATCAGGATCCGGAAAACATTCGACCGGACAGGGATGAATTTGACGAAATCCTGGATCAGTTCTGTTAAAAATCACGCAAACACCTCCCTCTACATACGAGTAATCTCACCCAACTCTCATCGTGGTTTGGCGTTCCAGGTATGCTTTGAAGAATCGTTACCGGGAACATGTATCGGCGGGAATAGACTTGCCTTTTTGACCGGACACCATCCATTGATGATAAGAGATCATTGCAAGCCATGATTGGTCAAGGTATAAAATAAGCAACTTTTGTTTTTGGTAATTACACACCTATTTGTTCCGAAAAGAAGGATTCGACCTTATTTTGCCGGCAGGGATGCCGGCGCTCCCGGGTTCTTCATAAATAGGTGAGTAATTACTGTTTTTGAATCAGGATGTTTAGCTTATCCCTCCCCACCTTCTTCAATCGCGGATTCCCCTGTTACATATTCCGCGACTTCCCCACGATCCTCCCCTGAGGTTACGCCACGTCTTGCATGGTCCCGACCTGCCGTCATTCTGTTTTGAGCTTTCTTCCGCTGGACAACCCGGTTTTTACATGTATGAAGTGGTCGTCAGTTTGTCCGGTCCCTTATTTTTCCTCGTCAGAATGTCCCTAAGAACAGTGGGCATTCCCGGTGATTTCGAGCAAAACCAGTCGAAAACCGAGGAAATGTTTGTTTATTTTCACAGCTACAGAACTGGCATATAAATTGCTTCATATACTATTCCAACCAACGACTCCGTTGTAAATTTCATCTATAATTAACTTAGAAACAAGAAATCATGGGTAAAATTATCGGTATTGATCTCGGCACGACAAACTCCGCTGTCGCGGTGCACGAAGGGGGTGAATCGACAATCATTACGAACAAAGAAGGGAATCGAACGACTCCTTCCATGGTGGCGTTCACCGATGAGGGCGAACGTCTCGTCGGACAGCCCGCCAAGAACCAGCGTGTTACCAACCCGAAGGACACAATTTACTCCATTAAACGCTTCATGGGGCGCCGGGCGACGGAAGTCGACCAGGAAAAATCCATGGTCTCTTACGATGTTGTGGGAAGTGGCAGTGATACGGTAAAGGTAAAAGCGGGAGGGGACGAATATACGCCACAGGAAATATCAGGGATGATCCTGCGGTACCTGAAGGAGCAGGCCGAAGATTATCTCGGTGAAGAAGTTGAAGAAGCGGTGATTACCGTTCCCGCGTACTTCAACGATTCTCAGCGACAGGCGACCAAGGAGGCCGGGAAAATAGCCGGACTTGAGGTAAAACGGATTATTAACGAGCCAACGGCTGCAGCGCTTGCCTATGGACTTGATAAACAGAAAAACGAAAAAATCGCCGTCTATGACCTCGGTGGAGGGACGTTTGACATCAGCCTACTTGAGGTTGGCGACAATGTCGTTGAAGTGGTGGCCACGGCCGGTGACACCCATCTCGGTGGGGATGACTTCGACGAGGAATTAATTAACCACGTGGCCGACGAATACAAGAAGGAGTCCGGCATTGACGTTCGTGAAGACAAGATGGCTCTGCAGCGCCTGAAGGAAGCCTGCGAAAAAGCCAAATGCGAACTGAGTGCGTCGAAACAGACCGAAATCAATCTTCCGTTCATCACGGCGGACTCGTCAGGAGCCAAACATCTCCAGCAGAAGGTTACACGTGCAACGTTTGAACAGTTAATCGAAGAACATGTTCAGGAGACGCTTGGCCCCTGCAAGCAAGTACTGAAAGATGCCGAATGGGACGCCGGTGACGTGGATGAAGTGATCCTGGTTGGTGGTTCAACCCGTGTCCCCCTCGTTCAGGAAACGGTGGAGGACTTCTTTGGCATTGAGGCGAACAAATCCGTCAACCCGGACGAAGTCGTCGCCATCGGTGCTGCCGTTCAGGGAGGTGTACTTGGTGGAGAAGAGGAAGACGTTCTTCTCCTCGACGTCACGCCGCTGTCGCTCGGTATTGAAACCCTCGGAGGTGTTACAACGAAATTAATCGAGCGAAATACCACCATTCCGACCAGTGAAAAGGAAACCTTTTCCACGGCCGAAGACAATCAAACGGAAGTGGAAATTCATGTGCTACAGGGGGAACGAGAAATGGCGAAGGATAACCGTACGCTTGACCGGTTTCGACTTACCGGGATTCCACCTGCGCCCCGAGGTGTTCCCCAGATTGAAGTGACCTTCGATATCGATGCGGATGGTATCCTGAACGTTTCCGCAAAAGACAAAGGCTCCGGTAAAGAGGAGTCCATTGAAATTCAGTCCTCCTCCGGTCTTGACGAGGAAGACATCGAACAGATGGTGGAAGAAGCGGAGGAATACGAAGAGGAGGATCAGCGTAAGCGTGAACTCGTTGAGGCTCGTAACAAAGCCGATCAGATCGCCTACCGCATCGAGGATAACATCGAGGAGCAGGATTACGATGAAGAAACAAAAGAGAAGCTCCAGGATGCGGTTGACGAACTTCGTGAGGTGATGGAAGAGGATGACGTCGAAGCCATTGAACAGGCGATTGAAAAGGCCGAACGTGTGAGCCACGAAGCGGCCGAAGAAATGTACGAAGACGTGTCCCAGCAGGGACCCGGCCCGGGTGCGGCGGGTCCCGGAGCGGGACCGGCCGGAGGTCCCGGTGGTCCCGGTGGACCCGCGGGCGGCGCAGCCGCCGGTGCGGGCGCACATCAGGGTCCCGGTGGAGCAACGCAGGAAGAGGACGAAGACGATGACGACGATGACGTCATTGACGCGGATTACGAAACGAATTAGATCATCGACGAAATCGACGAAAACTGGTTCGAAAGATTTCAGACCGGTGTAACGGAATTCCGTTGCACCGGTTTGTTTATTCCCGTAATATACAACCGGGATCGGAAGTGATCTGACTCCATCGGATTGACCGATCGCCCGAAGTGCATATAAGATCGTTATCAAGGCCCTCGAGGTTGAACAACAGGAGCCCGTGCTCTACACTGACCAATTCATACCTCCATTAAACGAAAAACGATTCCCATGAATGCTAGGTTTCATGTGTGCCTTTCCATTCTCCTGGGCACTCTACTGATTTCTGTACCGGTGCAGGCGGAGGACCAGCCCGAAGATCCCTCGTCGGATTCGGGCCATATTTCCAGACTCATCGACCGACTGTCAGGACAATACCTCTCGGAACGTCTGGAAGCCCGGAAAAAACTCGTGAACATCGGTCAGAAGGCCGTCCCTGATCTTATTCAGGCGACGAAATCCAGTGACTACCGGAAACGAAAAAACAGCCTGATGGTGCTGGGGAAAATCGGAGATAAGCGTGGGTTACCTGTTTTGATAGACGGATACCTGAGTAACGAGCCGGACGTCAAACGGGTCTGTCGAAAAGCAATCGTTCAATTTGGTTCAAGAAGTTTTGAACACCTGAAATCATACATCGACAACCATCCTCAGACCGGTTCCAGGGTATCCGAGCTGGTGCGTCAGATTGGGAGGCGGAAGGTCGAGGAGGCCTTTTATAATGAGATCAGTAAAGAAGGGGGAATCGGATATTACGAAGGCCAGTTCAGGGAGTTAAAACCCCTGGGACGACGGGTGATTCCGGTTCTTAAGAAAATGGCAAGAGGAGATTACAACTTCTATAAACACCCTCCTACCCCTCCGTCGCACGTTAAAGAGCTCGTCCGTTACGATTATTTTCGCTCGATGGCGATGAACGCCATTGGTCGGCTGGGGTCAAACAAGGAAATTTCCTTTATAAAATCCATTTCGCCCGGCCTCACTTCGCTGGATCCCACGTCGAGAATTGCTGCTATCACCCTTGCCCGCCTCGGTGAACCCGGCCCGTTAAGAAAGCTAAAAAAACGGTTGTCACAGTCGTACGAACAGGCGGTGGAAAACGGGGATCACTTCGGAATAAGACGGTACGGGGACGTATACGCTTCCGTCCTCTCCCGGACAAACGACAACAGGAAAGCGATCTCGGTATACCGTCGTTTGCTGAAATACAGGGAGGACGGGATCCGGTGGTACAACCTGGCCTGTTCCTACGCACAGATCGGAAAAAAGGAAAAAGCTCTAAATGCATTGGAAAACGCATATATGCAGGGGTATGATGACGCCGGGTGGATGGAGATTGACGGGGACATGGAACCACTCCGGGAACTGGACGAGTACCAGGACCTCCTGCAGAAGATGAAAACGAACACGGATCGTCCCGGAACGAAATTATTTCAGGAGCAGGATGCAGAACAGGAAAAAAACAAAAAAGATCAGGGGGACGAAAAAAAGAATGAAAAAAACGGCGAACAGAAGTAACCGCTGATGGTCCGTATTCACCAAATGGGAGATCGAACCCGGGCCCCGGACGGCTGCTAACGGTCGAGGATATACAGCGATCGATAGAAGCGGGGGTTTTCTACCTTTCCGGATACAAAGGCCTTTACGCGGTAGTCCCGGCGAAAATATTCGTTAAAGACCTTTCGGGTGTGCTGGCGCCATTCACGGGCCAGATCGAGATCCTGGGACTTGATGAACGAAATATTTCGAGGGATTTCCACAAGTAAATTGCCGCGCCGGTAATCGAGGTTGGCCCCCTCCGGATGAGGGATCTGGTTGTAATCAAATTCCACGTTGTTGATGAACGTATATTCATCACCTTCTATGACTTCATTGACGTCCCGCTCCGGAACGTTTCCGTCGTCAACGCGACTCCTGACCTTTTCTGAATCCAGTGCCCAGACCAGCACGAACCGATCCGTGTCCCACCCCTGATTCATCCAGCTCGTGCTGTTTCCGTAAACGGACTCCTTGTAGGTATCGACGTCCGCACCGAGTTTTTCGATGTTGAAGTAGGCATTGACACTCAGCAGCGGATCAAATGTCCACGTGGCTTTGTTCAGGTTCTGTTCAAGAGCGTATTGCCGCTGACGACACTTGAGCCGGTAGGCGACATTCGACTCACGGTACTCCGGGATGACCCCCATCATTCGTGAAACGTGTATTAATTCACCGTTTCTCTTCCCGAGCATACCGAACAGGAAACCGACCAGTTCATCCTCTTCGTGTTTTGTTTCCCACGCCCCCAGTACGAGACCGCCGGAACCATGAATGGCGGTGAGTTCGTTCACCGGCACAATTTCCCGGTCCTCAAAATCCCAGATGGCCTGCTGTAGATCGGCACACGCCTCGAACCCTTCCGTGGTATCGATCGAACGAATTTCAACGTTACCTGTTGACATGAATCTTCGATTTTACGAGAATCGATTTGCATGCTTTACATCTTGAAATACTCAGGAATTATAGAAAGCAGAAGCGAATCGTTTCAAGACCCCACCGGATTCAGAAACGATCGCCGCTCCTTCAGGATCAGGGTCTGATGTTCTACACGGGAGTCTCCAATCAACGGGGAACGATCGAACCAATCGGGCGCTGGTCCGGACGTGATTCGTCAACTGGTTTTTCAATGTGAAATCGAGCGAAGAAACATGCCGTGATACCTGACTACCTGCCGTCAGCCGGCGTGGATTGTTCCACGCAGGAGGAACTGATCTCCTTCTGTCACCGGGTCGTTCAGAACGGCCGGGCCATCGAAGTGCCGGATTCGGACCTCCGTCTGATACGGTGGGGAATGGGAGAGGGTTTGCACGTCTGGATGTACGTCACGCCATCCAATGAGGTTGTGTCGATGTTTCCCTTTCACTACTCCGCTTCCGGACATGAAATAAAAATCGAGCAGTTACTGTACGGGGAGGACGAAGCAAATGCGTCCATCCAGGTGGAAGGATGGGTCGTAAACCCTTCCGGTCAGGAGACGCGACGGACGGACGGTAACACGTCCTTCCCGGCTTCCGAATCCCGGCAGAATTCGTCCGAATCGAATCTTCAGTACAAGATCTCCTTCCTCTGCATAGATGCTCCACTTTACGAAGAGGAACTGCAGGGGGAAAACCTGCGGTCGTTCCAGTTACAGGTGATGTGTCGGAAGCCCAAACTGCATCTGAACGACGGGGAGTTCGAAGAGGAACAAAGGGAATGGGGGGCCGAAAATGAGGTGCAGGCGGGTACGGTGCTGTCGGGCCACATGCTGAACATTCAGGGGCACACGGTTGTGGAGGGTGCGGAGAAGCAACCGTTCGCGTATATCGCCGGGCGCGTGGTGGAATCGAACGTCAGGAAAAATTCCGTCACGGGCAATCAGTTTTTTCACGTTTCCCTATGGACTCGGGGCGGGACGCTTGACGCGTTCCTCGCCGAACAGGTCCTGCCCGCTTCGCCCGAACCGGGAAATATCGTCGAGGGATATTTTTTGCTCCTCGGCATGAGAAAGCCGCGGAGAGCTTGACCTGATTCGTTGAGGGAGCCTGACGTCTACCGGAGACTGAAGATGTCGGCTTCCCGGGATCTTAGTTCCTGAACGTCGGCTTGTTTACTTTCGGGTCCTGTTTTTTATCAATTGAATCGCCGTGTCGGCAAAGCGCTTACCGAGTTTTTTATATCCCTCCGTGATGTAATGAAGCTTATCTTTCCTTCCGTTAAGATCATCCGTGTTCACCCAGGCACAGTTCGGGGTGTTTTCGGCCACCTTCATCTGCGCTCTGCGAACCATCGTCCAGTGAGGATAGTTACTGTTGTCCATGTCAAAATCACTCAAACGTCCGATGACCACATTCAGGTTCTCCCGCCCGAGGTCGTTTTTTAATTGACCCAGGAGCCCGGCAAGACTCGATGCATACACCTTTCCATGTCCTTCATTTGCGTCCCTCTCTCCCTGCATCCAGATGAAGGTGACCGTTTTTATCTTTTTGTCGCTGATTGCGGGGACCACCTTTTTCATCAGTCGATCGTAGAGCTGTCCGGTTTGTTCCGGCCGTTTGCCCTGTGCGGACTCCCACTTCTTGTACCATTTGCGAATTGGTTGCCCCCCTTTTGCATCTTTCACCACGATTACAGACTCTTCCCCGAACATTTCCTGAATACGTGGCATAAATGATTGTTTCGGATTGAGCCCCACCATGTTTGATTGGCCGGAAAGAATAAACAGGTGTTTGCCCTGTTCTTCACCGTGTACGAACGATACGGCCAGCAGTGTCATGAAACAGGAGATGAAGAAATGTCTCATGTCTTAATTTTTCGTAAAAGTAAAAAAATGCAAGAAACAAGATATAATTGATCGTCGATACTGAAGGTAGTTTAAAAAACGGACTTCTTCCGTCAAACAACATTTTCGAACATAATTCATTGAGCAGGAACAAAAACACGCCGGCCTATCGTGGAAGTGAAAAAAACAGGAATGGAGGGCAAAAGAGATCCCACATAACCGGATTCCCGAGCGCGAGCGAGGGAATGGATCGAATGAAACGCTCCATAC
>CAYXQY010000152.1:3330-8825 GCA_964466525.1 uncultured Planctomycetia bacterium | reverse complement strand
CATCCGTCCGTGTTCCCCCGACCGCCAGCTGGTTCAGCGCCCCGTCCGCCGCCCCGGCGGTGACGGGTGTTCCTTCCGGCAACCCCACGCGTTCCGCGATCGGTCCCCGCATCGGGGCTGTTTCCGTTTCGTCCACGAGCGGTGCCAGCTGATCACGATCCTCAATCGACGCAAAGGAAAGCAACCCGTCGTCCCAGTCCAACGAATGGATGTTCATGAACCCGCTGCCGGAGGCGGTGCATTTCGAGACGGCCCGCTCCCCCGTCATTTGCTGAAAGAGATATTCGATCTGTGAGGAAATCCGGTGTTCGATCCGTGTGTCGGACCCTTTCTGACGGGTCAGGTAACTGTGCTTCCAGAACGGATACATCGCATGCGGAAGACACCCTGTCTTTCGATAGTAAGCGTCCACCCAGTCCGTATCCGTTCGTTTCTCTTCAACGAATTCGTGACCGGTCGTATCCACCCATGTGTGAATGTCGTCAACCGGCTCCCCGTATTCGTTCGTGTAGAGAAGACTGTGCCAGGTCCCACATAGACCCACGGCGGAAATTTCCGATTCATGGCCCGAAACGACCGTCGCAAGCACCTGTAACGCCGTCTCAACAACCCCCTCCGCATCCTGGGAATCCTCCCGGGCCACGTCTTGGGTAAACGCCTGTTTTTCCTGTTCGACAACCCCCTCCTCCGCATCGTAGACCATGGCCTTTGCGGAGGACGTGCTCACTTCCAGTGCAGCGACTTCCATCGTCTCACGATGCCTGAAAATCCATTGTCAAAACCCGCTTAAAGCGCACGCACCGAGACGACCACGTTTCGCTGTCGTCCCCGTCGACGGTGCTCGAAAAGATAAATACCCTGCCAGGTCCCCAGCGCCAGGGTGCCGTCTCGAATCGGAATGGTTTCGGAGGTGTTCGTCAACGCACTGCGCAGGTGGGAGGGAAGGTCGTCGGGCCCTTCCGTCGTATGCGTGTACCAGTCCTCGCCTTCCGGGGCAATCCGTTCGAAATACGTCTCGATATCGCGCCGGGCGGACGGATCCGCGTTTTCCTGTATCAGCAAACTTGCGGAGGTGTGCTGTATGAACAGGTTACAGAGGCCCTCCCGGATTTCGGAGGCCCGAACTGCGTCTGTCACATTCGCCGTAAACTCATGCAATCCCTTTCCTTCTGTCTGAACCTGAATAATCTCCTGCATGCCTGACGTCCCTTGCAGTTAATCAACTTGAAATGAACGATGCTGAAATCCGCTTCTTCCCAGGTGAAAACGGAAAGAACCATGTTTTCCACCGGCCCGAAAATCATGGTTTAAATACAGACGAAAATCAAATCCCCGGGAAGATTTGCGCCGGTAATGACGGTGGGGAGGGGGAGAATTCCCGTGGAACCGGCGCGGAGCGTAATAAAGCTGCGGATATTTCCGAATGTAATGAAAACCTAACGGAGGAAACGAAAAATTCAATCCGGTGTAGGCCCGTCCGCGCCGGTTCCAATTCCCGGGACGCCGTCCAGACCTGTTTCGCCTGGAACGAGATCCCGACCGCTTCCGGGCGGACCGGAGTGAATCGATCACTCGTTTGACCTCCTTCATATCCAACCCCCCACGCTGAAGAACGATCTTACGTTTTCGTTCTGACGGATTCCGGGCGGTCCAGTTTACAGTGATCTTACGTTTATCACGGTTCAGTACGGTTAGTATTCCCGTTTGACCGGGTTTCAAACGAACCCTGTACGTGGAACGGGGCTTCGTCGACGTAATCTTCCAGGTCCCTGCCGCCGCTGAAACGCGGATCGAATCTCCACCGGTCAGGGAGGGCATCGTTTCTTTTCCGGACCCGGAAAGATGAAGGGTTCGTTCCCCCGGATCACGTCGGAACCAGACGGGATCGGAAGCAGTGCTTCGAAGCACCATCGTGCTTTTGCCGGACGACCTGGCGTTCGAACCGGTCCTGCGACGATTCCTCGTGGTCTCCCCGGAGATCCTTTCTCCCCCGGGCTCCTCCGCCGAGGAGTCCGGGTCGTTTGAGCTGGAATCGTCAATCTCCCTGATCTTACGGATCACGCGACGGGAAACCCCTTTTTTCGTAAGGAATGCGGCTTCCTCCCGCGTCAACCGCCCCTGAAATCCGGACACGTCGAGATGGTCCACCAGCACGTCCGTCGAGAGCCCGTCCCGTTGCATCTCGTATATTTCATGCACCCCCGGTTCATTCCCCCCTGCCTGCACCGCCCGGGGTGAGAGAACCGTAATAACCGCAACGGTCAGAAAAACACCGACTCCAAATTTTATGTGATTCCATGTCATGGAAGGTCCGATCCGCAATAGAGGTCTCGTCCATTAATGAGACTTCATTATAATTCCATTGATCGTAGCTTTCATCCGATCCCGGGTGCTGGTGCCCTTTCCGGAACGATAGTAGTACACGGAAATCATCCATTTTCCATGAAATACCACGGAACTGTGCAGAAAACGCGCCTGCTCCCGATGCTGAAAAACAAATTCAGCCGCCCGCCAGGGGAGATCCGTCCGAAGCCGGTCCCGCAGAAACTGAAAGTTTGTTTCCTGTTGTAATACGGTCGAGGTGACGTACGATCTAAGTTCGGAGGGAACCCTGTCGTTTTTCAGGGAGCTTCCAGAAAACGACGGAAGCCTGCGCTCGGCCATGATAAAGAATCGATCCCGCTGCTCCACGTTCACGAACAGGGCCACCACTTCCGGCCGTCCCGCCTCAGGGAGGTAAGACCACCCGGAATCGAGGTTTGCCTCGAGCCCGTACAGGGAGTTCTCGTACACGCGATTCGCAAATGATTCCCGTTCCCGCTCCTTCCGTTCCGATAACCTCTCCTCAAGTTTCCTCCTGAATTCGGTCCTTGTTTCAGCTGACAGCGTCAGTGACGGGAGTCGTCTCCTGGCATACACCAGATGTCCCGTCTTCAGACAGCACCTGACGAGTTCCCGGCTCGCGGCGGGCCGCACGGACACGCGATCCGAAACCCTGCGGAACTGTTTGATTGCCGCGGCGTGCCGCCCGGACTTTGAAAGACAAATACCGCCACGCAATCGGGCTTCCGGAAAGGAAGTACGTCGCCGAGTGCCCTTCCGGAACCAGCTCGCCGCCTCTTCGAACTTCCCCCGCCGCTGCTGTACACGACCCAGGAAAAACGCGGTCCAGGCATCCGGTTGTTCGTTCTCCGCCCGCTCCGCGAGTTTGAGGGCCCTCCCGAGATCTCCCCGGTCCAAATACGACCGGCCGCAAAAGAGCTGAACATGAGCGACGTCCGGATACTTCGTCTCCAGCTGTTCAATCAGACGGAACCGGTCCCGTTCGTCTTCCGTCTCCTGCACCTCCCGTATGTGCCCTTCTGCGGCCGGATCAACACCCTCCTTCACAAATGACCGAATCCGGCCGGCCTGCCGGTTCTGTGGAAGCATCTCCAGCACCGCCGAGGCAAAGTCAAGCGCCAGCTGCTTCTTTCCCTGCAGAAAAGCAACCCGTGCTGCCACCTCACCGGTGTCCGGATGGGCTCGGACCGTGTCGGAAACCGCCCGGAACCTGGCCAGGGCCTTCCTGAATTGACCCCGGGACGCCCGTACCTTTCCCAGGTACATGCGTGCTCTCTCGTGATCCGGTTTTCGCTTCAGCGTGTTCTTCAACGCTGTCAGTAAGGGAGTGGATCCCGTTCCCGAACCATCCTCGAGGTACACCCTGGCACGCAGATAATATCCACGCCAGTCTTCTGGAAAAACCCGAACAAGCGTTTTAGCATCCGCCCGGGCCCCGGAAAAACGCGAGAGGTTCAGCAACACATGTCCCCTGAGATAATACGCTTCCGGAGACCCCGTACGCTCCACCGCAGCGGTAACGAAGGGGAGCGCCTCCGTGTATTTCTTCTGTTCAACAAACGTCTGCGCTTTCTCGAGGTTCCTTGAAACAAACGGGTCCGCCCCGTACAGCGTCGCAATTCCCGGGGACAGAAGCAGTACGAGGATACCGAGAACCCGCCTGGAGGCATGGAACCAGCTTCGTCTGAGTTCTGAAGATGTTTTACTCATCCGCCCTCAAAGGTGATCGATCCACTTTTCCTCCCGCACCTTTTCTACCGTTCCCGGAAAAAGCAAGGGATTGTTCACAACCGAACACGATCATAGCGTGTGTCGCACAATTTGAATGACGTCCTCAAATTTATTCCGGCCGAACGGAGGAATGATGTACAGCCCTTCCAGAATCTCTTTTGTTTCATCAATCATACGCAGGGTCAGTTCCATGCCGAGTTTTCGAGCTTCCTCTTTGCTATCCGTCCGCTCAAACTGCTCGACGACCTCATCCGGAACAACAATTCCCGGAATGCTTCCCGAACCGAAAAATCGTGCGTTTCCCTTGCTCGTAATAGGAAGAATGCCGACGAACCGACGGATGCCCAGATCGTCCGTTTCTTCCATGTATTCCCGGATCAGTTCCGAGCTGTACAGAGGCTGGGAAAAACAGAACTCCGCCCCCGCATCCACTTTCTGTTCAAGCCACTTCTTCTGGGCTGTCATATTTCGCCCGGGGGCGATCCCGCCTCCATAGTAAAAATTGGTGGGTTCCTCAATTTCGGACTCGTTAAACAACCGCCCCTGGTTCATCTCGTTTATCAGTTCCATCAACCCGACGGAACTTTTAATGTCCGTCACATGTTCCGCGTACTTGTCGTGTTCCCCCACGTCGGGATGGTCCCCGGTCACGGCGAGCACCCCGTTAATGCCGGCATGGTTCATGCCGAGAAGAAAACTCTGAAGGGCGATCAGGTTTCGATGCGTCGTTCCCAGGTGCATCACCACCGGCAACCGGGTTTCCGCCTGCAGCTTCGTCGAAGCCACCACCGGGTCAATGGCCACCTTCGCCGCCGCGTTATCCGGAACGTCGAACAGGGAAATCCCCTCCCGGGCCAGGCGTCGGGCTCCGTCAAGGTAGGTTTCCATTTTCATTGTCCGGGACGGCCTCATCTCCACGCTAATGACGATATCATCGTTGTCTTCCATCACCTCCCGGACCGGATTTTTTTCGTCCTCGTCCTCTTTTCCCGGCTTCACGGGTTCCTCGAACACGCGCACCGGCGAGACCGGCTTGCGCTCGGGCGGTCCCAGATCCTTTTCCTGTATGGCGCGGTTCAATATACGAATGTGTTCCGGTTCTGTACCACAGCATCCCCCGAGAACCACCGCACCCTCCTCAACCCACCGTCCACAGTACGTTTCAAAATCTCCCGCCTGCTCCTGAAACACCATGCGTCCCCGGTCCAGTTCCGGAGAACCGGCGTTCGCCTGGGCAATTATCGGACGGGATGTCACCCCGGCGATCAACTTCACCGCCTCCAGGATATCGTAGGGTCCACGGCAATTCGCACCAACGAAATCAGCCCCCATATCATCGACCTGCTGAGCAATCCGCCGCACGTCCGTTCCGGTTCCCGTGCGACCATCTCGTACTCCACCGATCTGAAAAGCAACAGGAA
>CAYXQY010000152.1:0-3320 GCA_964466525.1 uncultured Planctomycetia bacterium | reverse complement strand
TTCGACTCCCTGATATCCTGAAAGGTTTCAAACACGACCAAGTCCACACCGTCCTCGACGAGTACGTCCACCTGCTGCCGGAAGATATCTTTCATTTCCTCGAGTTCGAGGTCCGAGTCGCCAGTATGGATCTCGAGCGGCCCGACGGAGCCCCCCACCAGTACCTCCCTCTCCGCTTTTTCCGCTTCCTCCCTGGCAAGTTTCACCCCCTCCTGGTTGATGGACCGAACCCTTCGGGCATGTCCGAACCGCTCCAGTTTAAACCGATTCGCCCCGAACGTGTTCGTCTGAATAACGTCCGCCCCCGCCTCCACGTAGGAACGATGCACCGATCGCACGGTATCCCGGTAATGCTCGTCGATGTTAAACCCATCCACACAGGCTTCATAGTTCTCCGTCAGGGAGTGAAGACGGGTCCCGACGGCCCCGTCGAACAGCACAATCCGGTGCTGAATCTCCTCCATCAGGTTCATGACGCATGATCCGGTGAAAAGGTCAAGTTCACACGTCGCAACTACTCCCGCTCCACGCCCTCTTCAAGATGCATCCCCTTGCCGGCCTCCCAGTGTGCGGGATCAGGTATACGGAAATAGCGGTCCACGTTTTCCTGTCCCTCCTCCGTTCGTTTTTCGTCGAGAACCCCCAGATGAAAAGCGGTTGACTCGTATCCTTCAAAGTTGGGAAATTCGCAGATCAGCACCAGCACCGGCTCCGAACGGTGCCTGACGAGGGATTCATCCACAATATATTCCTGATAATAGTCATGAATCCAGTCCAGGATGTTTCGTACACCCTCACCCAGATCCGAGGCATCGAGTCGCTCGTAGGTATCGATGGGCACACACCTTCCCTGCCATCGTTCGACGGGTCCCATTATCCGTGGCAATCGAACACGTCGGTCTTCGTTCATCCGTTTCTCCATCTTCAGGTGACCTCCTCCAGTAACTGTTCGGCTTCTTCACTCATCTCGGGCACTCGATCAATGACGTCATCTACAATCTGATCCGGGGATATGTCTTCCGCCTCCCCCTCGAAATTTAATTCGATTCGATGTCGAAGTGCCGGTCGGGCAACTGCACGAACATCCTCAAACGACAGGTTCATTCGTCCGTCGAGAAGGGCATGCACCTTCCCCCCGAGAACCAGGGCCTGTCCTCCTCTCGGACTGGCCCCGCGACGGATGTACTTCGAAACGGAAGCGGGTGCATGGTCTTCGGAGGGATGGGTTGCGTTGACAATCCGGGCGGCGTACGATAGCACGTCGGGGGCCGCCGGCACGTTCCGAACCGTTCGCTGCAACTTGAGAAATCGCTCCACGTCCAGTACCTGCTCCGCTTCCGGCTCCTCCTCGCCCGTTGTGCGTTGCAGAATCTCGACCGAGGATTCCGTGTCCGGATGTGAAAGTTTGATTTTAAAGAAAAACCGATCCGTTTGAGCCGCCGGAAGCGGATACGTTCCTTCCATCTCAATCGGGTTCTGAGTGGCCACCACGAAAAACGGAGGGGACAGAACGTGACGTTCTCCACCGACGGTCACGGCCCCTTCCTGCATCGCCTCAAGAAGAGCGGACTGCGTTTTCGGCGTCGCCCGGTTTATTTCATCCGCCAGCACTACGTTAGCAAAGATGGGCCCTTTCCGAAAACGAAAGGACCGTCCGTCGTCCTGCTCGACGAAGACCTCCGTACCGAGAATATCCGCCGGCATGAGGTCCGGAGTGAACTGTACCCGGTTAAACTCCACGTCAAGCACCTCCGCCAGGGTTCGTACCATCAACGTTTTTCCCAGCCCCGGAACCCCCTCCAGCAACACATGCCCGTCAGCGAGAAGCGCGATAAGCAACTGCTCAATCTGATCCGTATACCCGACGATCACCGTACGGATCTCGTCGAGTACCTCCTGGACCCGTTCCTGATACCGGTTGATTCGTTGTTCCAGTTCGTCGGCTGCCTGCTGTGACTGCTGGTTGTTCATGTGATCCCCGTTTACGTTGATAAAAATGCTGCCTGCATTATAAATTGCCGTTTTATGAATTTGAACCTGCAGGCGTTCCCCGGCGGCAGTTCCGCAATGATCAATGTGGCCCCTCCTCGTCGAGTTTCCGTAGCAGACGAATGTTACTCCTTCCAAAATGCTCCGTCTTGAGCCGAGGGTCTCATTGCTGTGCCACTCGTTTCCTCCCCGTATAACCCAAATCTCGACTGGTTTCCGCCGGGCGTTATTGAAGCGGTTGTCTTTTCATTTCATTGACGCAGTCCGGAATGCTTTCGTTTCAGTTCAAAATGAATGCGCCGGGAGTGGGGTCGGTCGTTTTCGTTGAAACATACATTCGGACCAATCTGTCAGGTGGATCTGTTTACAATCGGTCCCAATACTTCATAGGATACGCTCCTCACCGGAGTGCCTGTATCCGATCGGCTACTTCTTTGCTCCGTTGGGAAACCGCCTTTTCTTCCTTCACAAACAAGCGTGGATCATTCCTTTCCATTGAACAATCAAAGTGTCAGTGGTAACATACGTTTCATGTGATTTTCTTTAAAAATGTACAGCTCCTCGTGTAATATTCACTGTTTTTCACGGTCAATTATCGCTGCAAAACCAGAACGTGCCCCGGCGTATTCATCCCGATCACGCGTTCCGGACAGGAACTGAACTCTCAGTGGACCGGGACCATGGAAACAGCGGAGTCCATCATGGCTGAAATCGTCGTCCATACACCCGATGCAACCGAGACGGTTGATCTGAACAAGACCCCGATCGTGATCGGACGCCAGAAGGAAAATGACCTTGTCTACGACGACGAACAACTATCCAGACGGCATTGTGAGATCCGCCGGGAGAACAACCGGTACCTGATTCAGGACCTCGACAGCAAGAACGGCACGTTCGTCAATGGTTCGGAAACCAAACGGGCCCTGCTTTCGGACGGGGACGTCATTCAAATCGGTGAGATTGAACTTCGCTTTCATCAGACGACGGATGCATCCCGGGCTGTTGATACGTCTCCCGGGGCAAACACGTCGACCTCCCCGGACGCCCCCCGCCTGATAACCTGGGTGAATCCGTTTCAGATCTCGACCTCCTCCACATCCTCGAACTCCGGCAGCTATTTCCTTACTGCACTGATTACCGGCCTCTTTATTTTGCTAATCCTGTTCGGGGGATTTCTGCTGACGGAACCGCTTCGTTCCGCCTCCTCAGGAATCAACCTGCTGGCTTCCGGAAAACATATAATGGACAGCCCGGAGAAATGGCGTCTCACGAACGCATCCGTCGAACGGATCAACGGAAACAAACGCGTCTTCAAACTTGGCCTCTCGGCC
>CAYXQY010000151.1:0-9051 GCA_964466525.1 uncultured Planctomycetia bacterium | reverse complement strand
ACGGAACGAACCGAACCTGACACTTCGTATTCACTATCTGAAAAATTACGACAGGAACCTCCGGAAGACCCTCACCCTTCACGCGATCAATGAAAAGGGTGGATGGCAACTGATTCGACACAGGCCCATTGACCACGAGATCAAGCCGAATCTGCACCTGGTTCAACGAAAACATGTGAACGGTGTGCTGATTCGGACGGAGCCGGTCGATCCAGCTGCATCGAACGATTCGGTACCGAATGGGAATTCGAGATGATAAGTGACAACTTTTTCCCGTTGACCCCTTCTGCGGAGCAGTTGCGGAGTATGCCGGTGGAACGTGAGCATCCCGACTCGAGTAGGATGGATCTGTCTGGGTCCATGGATCGTGAGACGCTGACCGGCGGGCGGTGCGGATTCTAAAGGAACAGTAGCGAGACCAGTCCGGCGAGGATGGACAGGCCCATCACCGCCGTCACCTGCCGGGCCAGTTTTCGGTGCCCGAGAATCCACGTCAGGCAAACTTTCATGAACGTATTTGAGATGGCCCCGAGGATGACGGCCGACCGTCCGGTGTCCTCCTGAAGTTTTCCCTGTTCCATCAGTCGACCGACGGAGATGGTGATCGCGTCGACGTCGGCAAGACCGGAAATCAGAGCGGTCAGCAGGATACCGGTATCCCCGTACAGCTCCTTCGAGTGCTCGGTGGCAAGAAGAATGATGCCGAACAGCACCCCGAAAATCAGCGCGGGTTTGAGGCTGAACGGATTGTCCTGTTCCATCTCCGGCATTTCCTGGCTTGTTGTGTCCCAGACAAGGTAGAGGGCCGGAAGAAGGGGCACAACCACCATCACAACCACGGGCAGTAGCACCGCCTGCACGAGCGACGGATATACCACCACCAGTTCCAGAAGCATCCGGGGGAACATCGCCAGGCATGCAATAACGATTGCGAGGGAGGCAACGGAGGAGTACTCGACGCGATTCAAACTTTTCCGGGACATTGCCACCGTGGTGGCCGTGGACGAGATCAGTCCACCCAGAAGTCCGGCCAGGCCGATGCCGGCTTTCGCCCCGAACAGCCGTGAAAGCACGTACGCTCCGAATCCGATGCCGGACACGAAAATGACCATCAGCCAGACGAACTGCGGGTTCAATCCCAGCAGCAGAGCGACGGATCGGTTCGGCAGGAGGGGAAAGATCACGAGCGCAACCACCAGAAATTTCAGCACGGCGTACATCTCCTCCGGTTCGACAGCATTGGCGAAGGAGTGCAGCGGGTCTTTAACCGCCAGAAGCAGAGCAGTCAGAATACCGAGCATGACCGCGGCCATCATGGTCTCCTGTGACGAAACGCACATGGCGCCGTAGATAAATGTCAGCACGGTAGCCACACATGTGGTCATACCCACGCCGTGTTTGCGTATTTTTGCGATATATCCCACCACAAGCAGCGCGGCAAGGAACAGGAAGCCGGCCAGAAGCAGGTTCGGGAAATACTCGAACAGCAGGGCACCGGAAAGGGCCACCAGAGGCAGGGTGCGGATACCGGCAAAGATCTCGGTTTCCTGTCGACGTTCCCGTTCGAGGCCGATCAGCAGACCGATCCCCAGGGCGGTGACCAGCTGAATTAACTGTTGATATTCGATGGATTGCAGATCCAAAACACTCCTCCTCTACCCTCTCCGTCTGATCATTGATCATCGCATATTCATTATTTCATGGGAACGACGAAAAAACCACGATCCGGAGAGGAAGAAGGTAGCGTTCGGGTCTGGAAACACTGTGTGGAAATGGAGGCACCAATCGTGGCTCGATGTATCAGGGGTTGATATGAGATCACGACCATGATTTGATAATTGTTCCTGACGGGTGGACGATCCGGGTTCCGGATGTCCGGTTCATCCGGGGCTCTGTCGCGTAATTACGAACGACGGCCGCATGATTGTCTTTTTGAGGAGAATCGAATAGTTCAAAAGATTATTTGGTTTCTCACACGGAAACTTGCTATGCAAATCCCTGTAATAATAAAGCGTGTTTTTTCGTTTTTTCTGCTTGCCGGGATGCTGGTTGCATTTGCCGGATCAACTGTTCATGCACAGTCCCCGGAGAAACCAAATGTCCTGTACATTCTTGCGGACGATCTCGGGTACGGTGAGATTCAGGTCTATAATCCGTCCCGTGGCAAAGTGCCGACCCCGAACATAAACCGCCTCGCACGTCAGGGCATGATGTTTACCGACGCCCACTCGGCCTCGGCGGTTTGCACACCCACTCGTTACGCACTGTTGACCGGCCGTTATAGCTGGCGCACGTCAAAGCAAGCGGGTGTGGTGGGACCGGGAGGACACAAACCGCTTATCAAGAAGAAATTCAAAACGCTGGGAGACCTTTACAAAAGTCAGGGGTACCAGACCGCCGTCATGGGAAAGTGGCACCTCGGGTTCACCTACAGCGACGGTCGCAACGTCGGCTCGAAGATCATCGGTGGACCGACCACCCGCGGGTTCGACTACTTCTGGGGCTTTCCCCTTTCCCGGACCATGGAAACGATTATCGAAAACGACGAAGTCGTCCGGGAAATGGAATACGAAAAGATGCTCCCCACGCTCGCGAAGAAAGGGTCACGCTACGTGCAGCAAAAATCAAAGGAAGATCAACCGTTTTTTCTGTACCTCGCGCTTAATTCTCCGCATCATCCGGTGGTCCCGACGGACCGGTTCAAAGGAAAAACCGGCCTGAACGAGTGGGCGGATTTCGTCATGCAAACGGACTGGGCGGTGGGACAGGTACTTGACGCCCTGCAGGAATCGGGAGAAGCGGACAATACCATCGTCATTTTTGCCAGTGACAACGGCACCTCACCCAATGCAAGCAACATCAAAGAACTCGAGCGCCAGGGCTACTTTCCGAGTGCACTGCTTCGGGGCTACAAAACGTCCATCTGGGAAGGGGGCCACCGTGTCCAGTTCATCGTCCGCTGGCCGGGCGTGGTTGAACCGGGAACCCTCAATCACAACCTGGTATCATTGAACGACTTTTACGCCACCACGGCCGACATTCTGGATATCGACCTGTCCACCTCTCAGGGTGTTGACAGTGTAAGCCTCCTTCCACTGCTGAAGGGTGGTGATGAACCTGTTCGAGAATCCGTCATTCATCATACGAGCAGTGGGAAATTCGGTATCAGAAAAGGGGACTGGAAACTGAACATTGCCCCCGGGTCCGGAGGTTGGTCAACGAACATGATCAATGATTCGGAAGCGAAGAAGAAAGGATGGCCGGAGGTCCAGCTGTACAACATCAAACGAGACATTCAGGAGACCAACAACCTGCAGGACGAGAACCCCGAAAAGGTGAAGGAACTCATCCAGCTCCTTCAGAAACAGGTCCGTCGCGGCCGGAGCACGCCGGGCCCGGAACAGGAAAATGCGGTCGAGGTCGACATCTGGAAAGGCGCTTCGAACGCCCGGGAACGGTTTACGGACGAGGAGTAACCGGTTAAATATTCATGACATACCGGGAACGAAAGCATCCTTGTAAATGGCGGTGAATGAAGCGGTGATTTTTCAGCCCTATTTGCTGAGAACAGAAAGCCCGGGGTAGTGATTCATTCGTGTGAGCTTGAGACGAAATAAATTCAAACAGTAGCACACCTTCCCATAAGCCCCGAAGCGGGCGACACACAGGAGCCCCCGGTGCAACGAGTGAAAACGAGCGGAACCGGGGGTCAAAAAGTTCGACACGAAAGGGATACCCCCGCCCCCGGGGGAATGGATCCCTCCGGAACGCTCCATGATTCACCGACAAAAAAAGGAATATTCCCCCGTGATTCGCTTAATTCACCGCCATTGACATCCGTACTTTCGTATTCAGATAAATAATGCTTTTCTTCCAACGGATTTTTGACCGGTTACCGCATAAATTGTAAGTGGTCAAAAAACCGTGGGGGCATCGGTCGAGGTGGTTGTGTGAGAAGTGTAACACAGACATTCCTGTCTGTGGTACAAGAACATGGAGGTTTTCACAGGCAAGAATGCCTGCTACGTTTCCCCCGGATTTTTGACCACCTACCATAAATTCAAAAAGGAATCATCGCAATGTGTCATCTGAAAACCATAACCGTAGCGTCGGCAATCTTTCTAAGCGTGTTTTTTGGCGTAGAAGCAACCTCCTCACCCCGGAAGGTGGCGGACCGGGTTGTTGACTCGCACGAGCAGTTCTGGCAGCGCATCCAGAAGGATCCGGTGGAGGGAACGTATACGTCGCGGAGGCTGTTCAGATACGCCCTCGCACTGGGCGAGGCGGACAGGCAGCTGGACCGGCTCAACCGGGTTTTCGAACTGGCGGAGCGAATGCAGCAGCGCAACCCGGATAAACCGGGATACGGCAATTTCTACTGGTATTCGAACCGGCCGGAGGTAAAGGATCGAAACGCAGTGGACTTCTGCATGGAGTCGGCCACGGTGCTCTGGCTGCGGCACCGGGAAAAACTCGACGAAAAAGCACGCGAACGGCTGCGGGAACTCATGGAATACGCGGTGGAGGGATGCCTGCGTCACAGGGTCGGCGCAACCTACACGAACATCGCCCTCATGAACGCCGGGAACCTGATCCGGCTCGGAGAGGGTCTGGATCGGCCCGACGTGGCGAAGGAGGGCTACGAACGCTTTAAAAATTTCGGCTGGTACACGTGGCAGCACGGCCTTCACGAATTCGCCAGCGCGACCTATTACCGGGTCGACATGACGACACTTCAGCTGATAGCTCGCTTCAGCCAGCGGCAGACGGCCCGAAATCAGGCCCGTGCACTGCTGAAGCTCATGTGGACCGACGTGGCCGCCAACTGGTTTCCACCGGCAACACGTCTCGCCGGGCCTAACAGCCGAACCTATGATTTCCTCTATAACAGGGGCGGCATACGGCGACTGTTGAACCTGCGGGGATGGAGCGAACCCGATCCAAACACGACCGACCTCCTCGCCGCGTACGGCCGCTGGACCCCGGATCATGAAACGCTGGCGTTTCGTAACCGCTATCCACGGCTGGTGCGTGCGAGCTGGGGCCGGGCAGACCGGGAGGCACGGACCCACATGGTCCATCAGGACGTGACGCTCGGTAGCTCGGGGGCCCAGTATCACGCCATGGACGTCCCGATGACGGTGGACCTGCCGGGCGGTGCAGAACGGGTGCGGGGCTACTTCATCCCGGACGGACGAAACGATCCGTACGGGCTGAATCCGTACGACATCGGCAGCGGGCACGAGAAGGCACGTCACCTGCGTCCCTTCTGGACGGCCGCGCAGCGCCGCGACGATGCCCTGGGCGTTTGTGTCTACCGGCTTGACGCGAAGGAGCGCCAGGAACTGAAAACGTTGAAGAGCCATTTTGTCTTACCGAGGGGGATTGACGGCGCCTGGCTGGGAGAGCAGCGGGTGCTTCCACGGGGCAACAACACCTTTTCGACACGGAGGTTGCGGCTGCGGCCGGGTCGCTCCCTTGTGCTGCGTGAAGGCTCCGCCGCGGTGGGCATCCGGGTGCCGGTGGCACGCCGGGAGGACGGCAGCAGTGCACCGGTGCGGTTCGTGGACCGCAGCCTGACCGTGGAGGCGGAGAGCGGTGATGTCCACGGTTCCTTCCAGGTGAAAAAGGATAAACAAGGGGCACGTGGCGGCGCCTACGTCGACTCCGGACCCGCCAATGGAGGGGTTCGTATCACGCTCAATGTCCAGGAGGCGGGGACATATCCGCTGTGGGGTCGTGTCATCGCCCCTGACGGCAAGTCAAATTCCTTTCACGTTCGAATAACACAGGGTGACAAAACCATTCTCCCACGCTCCACATGGCACATCGGACCGACCGAATCCTGGCGTTTGAGATCCCTGGAGCCGAACAGAAACGAGGGCCCCGTCCACCTGCCCGAAGGAAAGGTGACCGTCGAACTGATGGGACGGGAAGACGGGACACTGATCGATAGTCTCCGGGTTGGGGACCCGAGGGCCGTCCGATTGAGCGTGGATCACACCGCCGGGAGACGGACAGAACCCGGCGCCGTTGGACTTTGGGTGCGCGTCGGAAGTGGCCTGGAGGACGAGCAGGCGTTCCGACGGTGGCGGCGGACGTTCCGGGAGGCGGACCTGACGAAAGAGGTGTCGGACAAGGAACTGAACATTCGAGCACCGGGAACGGACGGAACGGTGGAGGTCAACGTCGAACAACCCTGGAAGAAATCCGGCCGAGTGGCCCTGACCCCCTTGCCGTCGACGTCTGTTCTCAGCATCAACGGGGAAGACGTCGGGCGGGATATTCTGGCCTCCGTGCCCCGATTCAAGCGGATGGAGCAAGCCGCGACCCCGCCCGACCCGTTCCCGGTGAAGCCGAATGACGGCACGACCATCGAGGTAGAGAAAGGAGGAATCGTGCCCGCCTTCAACGTGGAGAAAGACGGTGATGCCTTCGGTGGGCGCTGCGTGACCGCGGGCAGCGTGGGCGCCGTGAAGATTCCGCTCGACGTGCGAAAAGCCGGCGACTATTACCTGTGGGGCCGCGTGCTGGCACCGGATGGCAAGACCGACTCGTTTTACCTCCGCATCAGGAAAGACCAGGAAACGCTGGTTTCCCGTCACGCATGGCACACCGGGCGGTCAAAGGAGTGGCGCTGGAGCCCGGTGAAACTGCGCAACCGTGAGCCTGCCCGGCGAATACACCTGCCGGAAGGTGAAGTCATGCTGGAGCTGCTGGCAAGGGAGAACGGCACGCGTATAGACCGTATTTTCCTGAGCCCGGACCCGGACGCCGGGCCGAAGTAGATTTTTGTATTCCCAGTAACCATAATCAAGTTTTCATCAAAAAGGATTACTTATTGAACAGAGAAAAATGAGACTTAACGGTACAAAAAAACACAATTTGGTCGTTTCATTTTCGTTGTTGGAATATGGGCTTCGTCATTCTGCGCGGGTACAAACGCTCAAGAAACCAGTGAGGGATCATCAAAATATCTGGAGGCGGCGCACACATTTGCGGATCAAATGCTTGAGCATGGACGGGATACGTATGGTGAAATTCACACGGGCCTGTTCATGGCTCAAATAGACGCCGACCAACGAACCCATCTCCCGTTTGATGAAAAACCGCTCAGGAATGGACGGCTTGCGAAGCACGACAGTGGTGCTGCTAAACGGCCAACGAATGCCGTCAACGTGGTCTATGACCACGGGTTGCTACGACTGCTGTATATGCTGACCGAACACGGGCACGGCGAAAAATATGGTGAGGCAGCAGATCAAAGCATCCATGATTTTTTCAAATACTCCCACAATCTGAATTCCGTTCCGAAGAGTGAATGGAGCAAACACACCAACCTGGATGTGGACGGGGGAAACGAACCGGTGTCCTGGCGTGATGCCGAATGGGCGCCGGCCTGGGGGGATCATTCATGGTATAACGCCGTTACCGACAAAGCGAAATTCGGTGTCCATGAATTTAAGTGGACCCACGGTCTCTGGTCGGAAATGGCGCGAGTGAATTCCAATCGAACGAGGGACGTCGCGCGGACGTTTCGCCGGCATATTACGCAGTTTACCGATCCCGTGGAGCCGCGATGGAAGAACATATATGAAACGGTTCCCCATGTTGAACCCGGGGTGTCGATACGGCACTGGCCTCAACCAAAAGTGTTTGCTATGCCCTCCAGCATTGCCTACTGGATTTCCGGCTGGGCGGAAATGTACCGGATGACCGATGATCGGAAATATCTCGATTGGATTCGCGAGCAGCTGAAATACATCCGGAAATACCATGGAGATGCGGGGTTTTTCGGAACCCCTTTGCATGCACCTCGCGGAAACGCAACCCTGTACACCACGCCGTGGGGCACCTGTTCGATCGGCTTACTGAAGGCATCCGAAATATTGTCGGATCACCCGGTGGGCCAGGCGTGCAAAAAACAGGCCGCGCATTACCTGAGTACATTTATAAAGCACGCTGATCTGAAAAAGGACGGATCGCATTACACGAGATTTGACATTGACTCGGGAGAAGGGACAAAACGCCGGAAGGGGTGGCAGGAATATTCCGTCCGAACACTCGCCGGACTCGCCTATGGGTATCGGATGCTCGGAGACCGGGCGATCAAGGAGTTTGTCGATGTTAAACTGGACGCATTTGGATTGGACCGGTTCGAGACGAACAACAACTCACTGCTCAACGACGCGATTCCTGATAAAGCATGGATCGGAAAACTGACTCACGTGATGAACGCGTTGCTCAATATGTATATCGGCAGCGGGGAATCCGAGTATTTGACGGACGCCCGTCGACTGGCCGATTATGTTATTGACAACTATTTCGTCAATGGTCTATTTATCACGCACCATCAGAAGCAAAATGTCAACATTTACTACAACCGGTTGGGAGGGGATGATATGGCATACGGTTTGTTTCTGTTGCATCTGGCACTCGACGGTGAATCGATCGATCAATATTATTTCGATCCTCTGGTGGCGTATTGACGCGCACACCTATTCATTGTTTGTGTGCTTGCGGAAAACACAGGATACACAGGCAATCATAACGATGAACTCTGGCTCGGACGATGCATGATTGTAGCGGTTCAAGCATTCGAGAGATTCGATACAAATTGGAAATTTGGGGACACTACTCTGGCAGTTACGTCTCACGAACCGGTATCAATTCGTTTTTTTCGCCGGTTTTGATAAGGTAGCTTAACAGGAAAAAATATGATGCGAAGTTTCTGAGGGTTGGTAGGCTAGGGAATTTACATACCTCGCCGGGTACATTCGCGGCTATTCATAAGGAGAGAAAAAACATCATGCACAGATTACGGAAAGGATTCGTCACGATAGCATTCGGTATAAGTTCACTGGTGGCTGTGCTGGTCGTGGCCGGCCTACCGACAGCGTCGGGGCAGACCAAAACCGATCAGGGATCAACATCAAGCCCCGAAACGCCCCCGGGCGTGGAGTACAGGAAGAAGCTTTTAAACCGGGACGTCCCGACGCATGAGCCACCGTTTCCAAAGACGGAGGAGGAAATACAGCGCTATCGAAACGA
>CAYXQY010000150.1:0-9176 GCA_964466525.1 uncultured Planctomycetia bacterium | reverse complement strand
CTTTCCTTCCTGAAACGAATATCCAGCATGACCAATTGAACTCCGGCTCATGAGATATATTTTATCTGGTTTTGCACTTATATTATTTCTTTGCGGTCACCTGCCGGCGCAGCCGAAGCCAAATATTGTACTTATCATGGCCGATGACATGGGTTGGGGGGATCCGAGTTACTACAGCAACACGGTCACCTATGCCGATGGATCACCGCACCCGGATCAGGGCTGGATACAGACGCCGGTGATGGACGAGATGGCCCGAAAGGGTCTCCGGTTCGATCGGTTTTATTCGGCCTCTGCCGTTTGCTCCCCTACACGGGCGAGCTGTCTGACCGGTCGAAATCCGTTTCGGGTCGGTGTTCCATGGGCAAATACGGGCCGTCTCGGTTTTGATGAGACTCCGCTCTCCGAAGTGCTCGCAGGGGTGGGATATGCAACAGGACACTTCGGCAAATGGCACCTCGGGTCGATGACGACACTCCGTTCGGACAGCAACCGCGGAGGAAAGGCAAGTGTTTACTCCGCCCCCTGGCATCACGAGTACGATTATACCTTTGCTACGGAATCCAAAACGCCGACCTATCACCCGTATCGGGTCGCACGAAACGGCAAACCGTTGCCGACCAGTTTTAACGATTCCACGTTTTACGGAACGTATTACTGGCGCAATCCGGACACCTTCAATCGGACCAGAGGCGAAGGCAGGGTCGTACCCGTGGACGAGGTGAACAATCCGGAGGATGGCGACGACTCAAAGCTGCTTGTCGACGAGGCGATCCACTTTATTCGGGGTGCGGTAAAAGAAGAACGTCCGTTCTTCGCGGTCATCTGGTTTCATACGCCCCACAAACCCATCGTGGATCCCGAGGGCAGGAGCGGGGTGGACTCGAGTGATGCCCTGCGGGATTCAATCGAGGACCTGGACGCGGCCATCGGCGATCTGCGTGATGAACTCGACCGGCTTGGCGTTCGAGGAAACACGATGCTCTGGCTCACCAGTGACAACGGTCCCGAAAGGGGGGTGAACTCCCCAAATGAGACGAACGGGACCCGTTCCATCCGCTCCGGGCGTTTGCTTGAGCGAAAGCGAAGCCTTCACGAGGGCGGCATTCGTGTTCCAGGCATACTGGAGTGGCCCGATGTGATCAGCACCACGGGACGGAGTACGGATGTCCCCGCCGTTACGAGCGACTACTATCCCACCATCATCGACTATCTGGATATAAGTGTGCCGGATCAGAAGCCTCTCGACGGCATTTCCCTGAGGCGCGTGATCGAAGGGGAGACAACGAAGCGCCCCTCACCAATCGGGTTTAAAATCCGAAACGATCGTGTCTGGATGGGGGATCGCTATAAACTTATCGACGATGGTTCGGGATGGGAACTGTATGACCCTGTCGATTCTGAACCGGGAAAAGAACCGGAATCCACGCCCGTCGCGACCGAGGATAATATCGATAACAAACCGGAGGAGATTCAGAACGTCTTCAGGAAGATGCTCTCTGAATTCAATGCATGGAACAGGTCCGTGTCCTCGGATACACCTTATATACACGCTTCGCGACCCGAGGTTTCCCTGTCCCCGCCCTCCGATACGGTGAACGGTGACTTTACAGTTACCGCCACATTCAGCGAACCGGTCGGACACCTGCATGCGAATGAATTCGTGGTGACCCATGGGAGGGCAATTGACCTGACTGGTTCAGGCAAAAAGTGGGCCGTCAACGTCCGACCGGACCATACGGGATCCAGCATAGAAGTGTCCCTTCCGGAAGGTGCCGTGATCGATATGGACGGAAATCCTAACGCAGCGTCCTCCCTGAGGGTCTCCTACGATGGACCTGTATCGCCTTCGGTGGCACTTGATACCCGGTTCGATACGGTCACCGGCCCATTTGAGGTTGACGTCGTCTTCAGTGACGAAGTCACGGGTCTAACCACCGACGACTTCCATGTCACCAACGGAGTGGTACGCACCCTTTCCGGAGGTGGATCGGCGTACTCCCTCAAGGTCGTGCCCGAGGAGGAAGGGGATGTCACGGTCACTCTACCCGCGGGATCGGCCACACAAACGACACGGGACCTGGGCAACAGGGCTTCTGATCCTCTAACCATTGCTTATACGGACAGCCTTCTGGTGATAAACGGGGACCTGAACACGCGTGTCAATCAATTCGGCAACGGGAGCGGAGCAGTGGCCTATTCACTGGACCCTTCCTCCGGGACCGTCCTGGTTGATGGCAATCCCACCGAGATCCGCGTGAACCACTGGGTCTGGTCCACGCTCTCACGCGGTTTTTCGTACGATTCTTCCGGAGGTGACGCCGGTGAGGGAGGCGCATTCACCACGTATCGTGGTCCGAGGAAACTCAACCGGAAACCGCGGGCGGTCCTTCAGTTCGTCGACAACGCCGGCCGCACCACCGGGAAGAGGGCCCTGGGGGTTGACGTGTACCTGGACGACAATACGCAGTCCGGCAAGTTGCGGTTGAACGTCGAACTCCTTGCGTGGAACCAGGGCACTCAGGGACCGGCCCTGAGTTTGGGAGGCGGAACTCCGAATTCGCTCCAGTACAACGTAACCAATACAGGGGACGCCCGGATCCTCCTCGAGAAAACCGTATCGAGTGGCGAGGTCCGGAACGCCTCGTGGCAAACGGTTTCCCTGGGTACCGTCGACCTTGATTCCGGATACGATTTCTACGCGTGGCGGATCGGGATCGCCGGCGCGACGGACGGGGATTCGTTCGCGTTCGATAATCTATCCTCCCGATCTGTGTCCGCCGACAACAGGCGATCTCCCGGGACGGACAATACGGACAAATAGTACCTCGAAAGGAGCCCCATTTGTTTCGTTACTTTCGTCCATCCGGTGGCACCTGGAGGAGTAGCAGCGGACCACTCAGGTTGTCCGAAGGATGGAACATCCACCGTCGCAGGATCACAGTTACAACAGAAGATACCGTATTACTGGTTTTGGGAGGGTTCTGGATCCCGCTCTCAACGTTGTTGATGAGATGTGTTTAATCCAGGTCCTCCTCCCTGGATTGAAGAATGCTTACGAACTCCACCGGTGAGTAGATCGGGAGAGAGGCTTCCTGGAAATCGTCGGTGTTGCGGGTGATGATCCCTTCCAGGCCCCTGTGACGGGCGGATTCATGAAGAACGGCGTCTTCGTAATCGGGAAACGCTTTCTCGAGAGCGCTTCCGAGCACGGCCTCATTGACCGGGGCGACCTGAAACAGGGTTAATAAACGATCGACGGTCCGGGTGGCTCCCGAGGCGTCCGTTGCCTTCTGCGTGAGATAAAACACCGTCGTGACGGTCGTCGCGCAGACCCAACCGGAGAGGTCACCTCGTTCCACGCGATCAAAAAAGACCCCGGCCGCCTCCGCAAACGGATCACGGTCCATCATGTGGTCCAGAATGATGTTCGTGTCGAACAGGATGTTCAACGGTGTTTCTCCTCGAGGTACCGTCTGTACGCTTCCTCGTCAGGTCCGGAATCGGGAATGGATCCTTTCAGTGAGCGTGTCAGGGGCGAAAGCTGTTCTTCCTCTTCCGGTGTTTCCTGTTCGAGAAGGCGAAAGTAGTCGGCGACGATACGGGACACGGATTTTCCCCGTTTTTCGGCGTATTCTTTCGCCTGTCCGATTAGTTCTTCGTCCATGCGAAGGGTCAATTTTTTCTTCATGAACTCTTTCGGGCAAAACGATATGACGTATATATTATGAATTATTTGTACGTCATTCCACGTGGTATTTCAATCGTTCCGGGTCGCAGAACCAATATGTATTTCATATGACATACGTTATGCGTAATGCGGGATGCGTGATGCGTTATGCGGGAAGCGATTGACGCCCCCCAAGGGAGCAAGTCGGAGTGGCTATAATGGGAAGGGGGGAGATTCGAAAAAATTAGCCCCCACACCTTTCGACTCTTCGATCTTTGATCGAACGTCCACGGGATGAATCCTCGGAACAGTGCGGAGATCATCTCCTGTAATTTGAGGGTTCCCTGTCCTCCGTTTTACGATGACCTCCGTTTTGTGGAGAATAATAGAAACGAGTCCGCTTACGAATTCGGAAGCTTTCCCTTTTGCTGAAGAACGGTATGGAAACGTTCGTTGCGGCGTCACGCGGTCCGGACGGAAGGTTTTCCGTTGCTGGTCTCACGGTCGTTATGGTCCTGATTGCGTGTTCGCCCCTGCTTTACGGCGACAGCCCATCCGGGGCCCTTCGAACGTATATCCCGTTCGACGGGAACCTTGACGCCATCCGTGCGCCCGGTAACCCGCATGCAACGTACGGTCATCGCCCGGACAGGGAGGGACGCGGGGATTCCGACAGGGCCCGATTTGTTGAAGGTCTTCGCGGACAGGCATTCCGGACCGGCGTCAGCGGACAGAACGCTTATTACCGTGCCGGAAAAAACGTTCCGGACGAGCAGTGGACGATCACGTTCTGGGTCAAAGGTCTCCCGGAAACGGATTTCATGAGCTACGATCGGGACCACCAGCAGTTTTTCGAACTGCTCGGCGATCGATGGCTGCGATTTTACAAGTACAACCGCGCCGACCAACCGTGGGTGCTTGTCCACAAAGGAGGGGGCGGCAGCGACGTTGCGTCGATCATAAAGGTCAGGCAGCAGTTCGACGTTCACGAGTGGCACTTCTTCGCTGTAACGTACCGGTCGGAGCAGCGGCGTCTCCGCGTCTACCTCGACGGCAGCCTCGCCGCACAGGGTCACGGGGTTCCGCCGGTGACGAACACACGGTGGCTGCGCGTGGGACAGACCTTCGGCGGTGACGACAAACCGAACCGGCTTCTGGACGAGTTCAAGATCTACGACCGTGTGCTGACGCCTGCTGAAATCGCCCGGCAGCGGTTCCGTGAAGGTCCATTCAGAACCGAACCCCGGGTTACTGTTCCGAAAACATCGGATGAGATAAAAATGGACGGCAAACTCGACGAACCGGCCTGGCGGGACGCCGCGGGGGTCGCCGGATTCGTATCCGGTCGGACAGTGGACGCCTCACAATCCGAAACAAACGTGCTGACAACGTATAACGACACGCACCTGTACGTGGCAATGCGTAGCAGTACCCCCAAATCGGACCGGAACGACCCGGAGCGGAACCGGCCGAACGGTCCGATCAGGAGCTCCGTCACGCACCACGACACCGACCTCGGGCAGGACGATTATTTTGGGATCATGGTTCAGCCGGACCCGAACGAGAACACGTTCTACCGTCTGTTGACAAACGGCATCGAAACCACGCACGAGTCCGTGTTCCGTGTTGGCGACGGGACAAACCTCGACTGGAATCCGTCATGGGAGGTCCGGTCAAACGTCACACCCGAGCAATGGACGGTTGAATCCCGGATCCCGCTTGATGCGTTCGGACCGGACGGAGTCGATCCGGGAGACCGGTGGCGCGTTCAGTTCGTGCGCAACTGGCGTTTATTGAAGGAGGATCGTACCGGCTGGGCGTACGACGCGCGCAGCCAGGGAGCAAAGAACGGGGTTGCCGGGGTGCTTCACTTCAAAGGGGACCGGGTGAGCGCCCGACTCACGGCGCTGGAACAACGTCCACACGGCCGCGTGGTCGCCAGGGGCCGACTACGCAACCACTCCTCCGACGGACAGAATCTTACCCTGACCCTGAAAGCGGGTGAAAAAACAGTGGTCCGCAGGACGTTAGACGTGGCCGCCGGTCGGCGCGTTCCCTTCGAACTTCCCGCCGATCTACGCCGGACCGACGGACGGGTGCTCACGATCGAGATCAAAGACCGTGACGGCAACGTGCTTTATTACCAACGGGTCCCCTATATTCCGCCGGAGAACCTGACGCTGTGGCTGACGAAGTATCCGTCAAAACAACTTCTGTCGCCGCAATGGAACCTGCACCGGCGACGGCCGAACGGCTCGAAAACGCTAAGCGCGCAGATAACGGTGTCGAAGAAATCCGAACCGGAACCCGTCGTTTCAAAACAAATTGATCCACTTCCGGGTACCGACGGTCGGACGACCGTCGACACGGGCGAACTTGATCCGGGTACGTACACCGTCCGAATGGTGATACGAAACAGCGGGAACAGGATCGCGTCGAGGTCCGTCCGTTATCGGAAAGAGAAACGACCGGAGTGGTTGGGGAACGACATCGGACTCACCGAACACGTCCCCGAACCGTGGATCCCGATCAACGTCGACGGCGACGCGATCTCGACGTGGGGCCGAACGTATCATTTCGACCGTTCGTTGCTGCCGGAACAAATCACAAACCAGAACCGGAACATGCTGGCCGGACCGGTGAAGTTGCGGTACGCGTCCGCCACAGAAGGAGCATCAAACCCAGTCAGCACCCGCTCCGGAGCAAAAGTCAACTGGCACCGAAAACAGCCCGGCCGGGTGAAATTCGAACGGACCCGGCGCATCGATCAACTTGAGGTAACCAACGAGTCGTACGTGGAGTTCGACGGGATGGTCTGGACGAAGCTGCGCGTCGAGCCCCGGGAGGAAACGGCTTCCGTCCGACGCCTCACGGTCGAAGTGCCGATGAAACGGACGTATGCACACCTGATTAACACCTACGACTATCACCTGCAAAACACCGGTTCAATCCCGGAGGATGGGTATCGATCCGACATGGGTGCAAGGTGGATCGGGCACGAGGAAGGCGGCATACAGTTCTTCGCGGAACACGCTCATAACTGGAAACCGGGGGACCGCAGTGAGTTCGCCGTCCTTCCCCGTAAAGATCGCACGCTCGTGCAACTGCGGTTGATCGGTGAACCGACGCAGGTCAGTGAACCGATGACGTTCGCCTTTGGTTTCATTGTTACTCCCGTCCGGCCAACACCGGAGGATCACCGGGAGTGGCGGGTGATGAGCGGCCGTACCCGGGCCATGCTGAACGGAAAAAGCAAGAAAGGCTCGTACCTCAAACGGGCATCGAAGGTTCATCCCGGTCTGAAGGTCTATCATCCGTGGACGCTTGGCTGGTGGAAAAACGCCGGGATGTACGAGGGCAACCCGGACGACACCGGGTTCTATCCGATTCCACGTGAAGGCCTTGCCGCCGACTGGGGGAGCAGGACCTCACAGTACGGGGTACCCGTCCATCACGCACCGTACGGACGGCTCCGTGCAACGTGGGCTGCCAGCCCGGAGTACGAGCAGTTCGGCGGCGAATGGAACTCCAGCATGAACGAACCGTTCCTGCCGGACGAAGACGTCGACCCGGCTCTGCGTCAGGCGAAGGTCTGCCAGAACGCTCGCAGCTTCCGGGACTTCACGCTCTTCGGGTATAAACAACTGCTTGAAAACACCTCCGCTCGAGCCCTGTATTTCGACGTGTCAAAGCCGCACCGGTGCAACAATCTTCTTCACGGTTGTGGTTTTTCCGTCGACGACGGCATCCCGAAGGCAACCACAAACTACCTCGGCACACGAAAACTGCTCAAACGGATCTATGTGCTGATGCGAAAAAAACGAGATCGCGGCCGGATTTTCGTCCACATGTCCGGCCAGGTGAACATGGCGATATACGCGTTCGCCGATGCCCTGGTGGACGGCGAGAATTACCATTCACTGCTCGATCGAAACAGGAACCGCGGCTACGAGAACGTCCTCGAACTGGACCAGTTCGCCGCCGAGTACGCCGCTCAGAACAATTTCGGACCGGTCTCGGTGATGCTCCCTCAGTTTCACCGGTCCGGCGCAATCAACCCGGACGAATGGAGGAAAACCGGTTACCAGCCGGCCGAGTACCTGCTCGGACTTCTGTTCCTGCACGATTCGCAGCTCTGGTGGGCGTATCTACCGCACCAGCCGACGAGCGCGTCCTTTTTCTCGTTCGACGAACACGGGCTGACCTCGGACTACCACTTCATCGGATACTGGGAGCAGGATGTCCTCGACCTTCCCGAAAACGTCAGAGCCAGTTTCTACGAGTCACCGGATCGGGACAGAACGTTCATGGTTTTGATGAATTTCTCCGACCGGGAACAAACCGTCGATGCACGGGCTGTCCTGTCCGCACATGGTTCCGGAAGACGAAGGAAGGTCACACGGGTCTATCCGTCAGGTGATGAGAACCTGTCGGAGGACCGTCTTTCCTCAATCGATCTCCCGGGGAATAACTTTGGCGTGTTCCTTATCACGAATACGGATTGATGAAATCTCGATTGATCAGGACCGCGAAGAGCGTTTGAAATGAAAGTTGACGCTGCTTTGCTTACAACAAATTGTTGAAAAAGCTCCCGGTAAATTCCCCGGTACCTGTTTTTTCGTGAGGCGCCCGAACACGGTGTGCCGGATCCGGGGGATTTTAACAAGTGGCATTGTTCATTTGCGCTGAAATATGTGTTCATTTCAAATCTTACCTGTTTAATGTATTACTAATATAGGAATTTATTAACGGTTTTGTCGTATTTTGCGTAATCGTGTCCGGTTTTTTTCTATTCAAATGACTGAGCGGGCAGCGGCTTCTTTCATCTGATCATACGTTTTCGCATCTTCAATCGGATCTTTGAACGGTGCGGGAGCAGGGTCCAATACGGGTGCAGACCTCGTGCTTATGACCAACTGTTCGGGGTCTCCGTGGACCGATATGACGTACGGACCGGCGTTTCGCGAGGATGCATGTGATTTCTTCACTTTTTTTCGAGTCGGATCCGTGTCGTTCGGACCTCCCTGTTCACGAGATGGAGCGTTCCATACGATCCAATTCCCCGCGGGGCGGGGAAATCCCTATTCCGGGCGACTCCTTTAACCCCGGGTTTCGCTCGCTTCGCTTCGCTCCGCCCGGGGCTTCATTCTGTCGCCCCTTCGGGACTTAAGAACCACGGTTTTCGCTCGATATCCTTCGCTCCGTCCTGGGCTACGAAGATTACGCCTTCCGGGCTTGATCATCGTTGAAAGTGTATCTCTGTACCGCGTATATGCTGCCGGCCGGGCTTCTTTCCGGAGGTCGGTACCCGTCGGGATTGTCCCATAAGGGGTTGGGGACGGACACAAATCGGAACCTCGGCTATCCGGCGTAAACTGATGACTGGATTGCTCTGTGGCCGGTTGAATCCTGCTGAATTCCGGGTTGTTTCGCCCTCGGTTTTGGTTCATGAGAAGCGGATCAATTCATGTCCTTATAGAAGGCGCCAGGACATTGGTTAAAACTC
>CAYXQY010000149.1:3444-9260 GCA_964466525.1 uncultured Planctomycetia bacterium | reverse complement strand
TCGTCCGCGCCGTCGAACTCAACGTCGCCAGCACCGACGCCAGCAAAAACATGATGAACAACACCGCTATCGCCACGATCAACGCCGAGGCGCGGTTGGCCTTCGTCTCCTGCAGGTCTGATGAATTCATGTAGAGAAACCCGGTAAGATAAGGATCAAACCGACTATTCGTCGATAAACTTATTATATCATCTATTATCCCTTAGCGTAAATTGTTGTTCAAGATGTACAGTTGAACATAAGGACAAGCCCGGAGTCCGGCACCTACAAAAACCGGAGCCGGCACAGAATTTCCGAATAGTGAAAACAATAACATCATCGAACGGCCCTTCAGGAATCCGATTCGTATCTTCCCACCGAACGAAAGGAAACGGAGAAATGAGATCTGAAACGAGAAACGAATTCGGATTCGATCAATCGGAACCGGGTTTTGATTCAGAAGCATCTGTTCTTGCTCGAAACACGAGCACCCAGCGCTCCCGGTTCGACTGTTCAACGACCGTGTCCGACCGGGTTTCAGGAGACAACTCACCCGTGTATACACGCACTTTACTCAGCAGATTTCGCTCCCGCTGATCTCCTCTACAGGTTCGACAGGACGCCTTCACGAGACCCCACCCCAACCGGGAATCGTACAGGAGTTTTCCTTTGCTCACGTCGGAAAAACCGGCGGCGATCGTATGAGGCCGGGACGGGGAATTGTTTTTATTTTGCCCGCCCGCATTGTTCGTGTCACCCGGCGGTGTCCCCGTTTCGTTCTCGTTGCTTCCGGAGGTACGGGAAATTCCGCTGACACGCATCCGTTCCGCACGTTCCAATTCAAATCCATGGTCCTGCGCCGTTCGTTTTATCGTCGATAACTCGGATTCCGTATACCCGGGAACGCTTTTCGGTGCGCGACGAAATAGCTTCAACATAATTGAACGTCCCCCAATCGGAACCCGCACCCGTGTTCCATCCCGTTCCATCAACAGATCCCGACGTGCAAACGTAAGTCGCGCGATTGCCTGGGGCTGGTCCGAGAGCAAATCATCCGGTGGCAGCACCGGAAACCGCCGTCGGATCCGGAGGGATTCACCGGGTGACACCGTGCGCTGAATCTGTTTCAGTACGGTAAACTCAAGAAACTCGTCCCGGACGGGTTGTTCCAACGCAGACGGCCTGAACCACGCAAGGGACACGTTCGCCACCGACGGTCCGTATCGCAGGTGGACCGGAATGCGTGCCATCTGCCGGGACAAATTATACTCTCGCTGCACGGCGTCCGGAACGTCGGCACCGTACCGAAATGCCCGGTACGGAAGCCGCTCCGGGGACAGAATCCGGAACGGCTTCTCCCCGGTATTCCTGACCCCCAGTTCGTAAGAAATGACGTACGGCTCTTCCGAAACGTAAACACGTCGTGCCGAACGAAGTCGGAAAAAGGTCCGTACGCCGGCTTCCTCCGGAGACAGATTTTGGAATTTACGTTCCGGCTCAGGAGGAGGACTCGAGGGGGCTTTGCCGGCCATCCACGCTTCTCCATGGGATGTCCACCAGCGGCGACACACCTCCGGTTGACCGGCCCAGGGAAGCCCGGTCAGATGGTGTAGTGCCCATTCCGCGTTCCGCCGGATCCGGGCGTTGGAATGATCGAGCGCCGCAAGAAGCCGTGGAACCTCCTCCCACCGCTCGTTCAGGGCAATATCGATCATCGCATTTGCCTGTTTCTTCCAGCGGGCGAGTTCCGTCCCTCCCCCGGCTCCACCACCGTATCGCTGATACACGGCCACAACCAAAAACACCACACTCAGCAAAATACTGACGATCATCGCCCACCGCAAACCCGGCGGGAACTCGTTCACGTCCCCGGCCGTTCCGCCTCCCTCTTCCGGGGACTCAGCAGTGTCAGAGGCGTCGTCTTTTCCGGTCTTTACAGGTTCCATCCGATCGTCTAATCAAATCAGACCTACCCTGGCCCAAAACCGACTCCACCGATCCTGTAATCCACTGTACGAGGAGCACCGTCGTTGAATAAGGAGCTCATACGATACCGGTGCCAAATACATTTTACGTAATTACTCACCTATTTGTTCCGAAAAGTAGGTTTCTACTTTATTTTTCCGGCAAAGATGCCGGCGCTCCAGGATTCTTCACAAATAGGTGAGTAATTACCATTTTAATTCACCACCGGAAGATGTTCATTTTGATAATCCGACCGGTAAATCGGACCAAAAGAGTTGAACAACCTTCGGCCGATACGATCTCTGCATTCCGGAAGGCTCCGCAAGGAGCCGGTTTGTCATAGAAAAAACAAAAAAATAACGGGCTCCAGCGGAGCGGCATGGGCTGTTTTTCCATCTGCCTCCGATCCGTGACTGCCGAGTGCCTGACGATCACCGAACAGCACAATCCTGTTCTTCAAGGATATCGATTTCCTGAATTCCGGCCTGATTTCAATTCTAAATTCAAAGGTATTAACGATTACAAATCGATACATTCCGACTGTGTTTCACACGAAACAGACCCCGGTCCGGCCCGAAAGAACTCTGGAAATTTTCAACGACAACGCTTACCCTAATTCATTCCTGAGGAAGAAATCCGACGTTCTCCAGTACCTGTCAATCGAGCCCGATTCAGGAACCTTACACTGTACGTGGAGAACAACGGGTAGATCCGTCCGGAAACACATATTTCTTGCTTCCAATGACCCCGGAACATCATGAGCGACGATTGCCTCTTCTGTCAGTTTGTGAGCGGTAAAAAGGAAACGGACCTCGTGTACGAGGACGACGACCTGATCGCATTTCACGACATCAATCCACAGGCGCCAACACATATCCTCGTGGTACCTCGTGAACACATTCCAACCATCGACGACCTACAGGAAAAACACACCTCGCTGGCCGGAAAACTAATACAAACCGCGAAATACCTCGCTCGTCAGGAGGACATCAGCGAGGACGGGTACCGGCTGGTGTTTAACTGTCAGGAACAGGCCGGGCAGTCCGTCTGGCACATTCACCTGCACCTGCTCGGCGGACGTTCTTTTTCATGGCCCCCCGGGTAGAACACACCTGCCATGAGCATGGACGAAGCCTTCCAAAAACGAAACGCCGCCCGGGAAGACGATTACTTCTGGGTTCTCCCCGGGAAAATCGCGGGCCGCTGCGGCCCCGACAAGAAACCATGGGACCTCGACGGGCTCTGGGACGACGGGTTCCGTGCTATCGCCTCCCTGCACCGACTGCCCCCCGGTGAGGAACAGCGCGTCGAGAACTCACCGTTTGAACACCTGCCCGCGTACGCACCCCCCATGGTCATCGACCGGCCCGACCTGCAGGATGAATTTCTAAATCGGGTCGACAACGTCCTCCCGTTCATCGATCACCACCTGAATTCCGAACAACCGGTCATCGTACACTGTCACGCCGGCCTTGACCGATCCTGCTGTGCAATCGCCTGCTACCTGGTGGCACGGGAGGAATACTCGGCTCATGAAGCCATCGAACAAATTTACGACGTTCGACCACAGGCCTTCGTTTCCCCCGGGTACGAGGACGCCATTCGCCGGTTTTCCGCATCACGAAATTCGAAAGAAGCAGACTGATGTTTACCGGAATCATTCGGAGTAAAGGCTGGGTGCTAACCGTCGAAGAAGCGGGGAATGGGCGAAAAATATCGGTCCGCTGTCCACAGTTGGAGGAACCGGTCACCCCCGGTGACAGCATCGCGGTCAACGGGGTTTGTCTGACCGCCGAAACCGTTGAACCGGACGAACCCATCCTGCACTTCCATCTTGTGGAAGAAACCCTCGAACGGTCCACACTCGACCGCGTGGACGTGGGGGACCTGCTCAACATCGAACCGTCCCTCCGGGCCGGCGATCCACTCGGGGGACACTTCGTCATGGGTCACGTGGACGGCATCGGTCACGTGGATCAAATCGAGAAACGTGACGAAGAACAAACCCTGTGGGTCGAAGCACCGGAATCACTGCTGGACGGCATCGTTTCGAAAGGATGCATCGCCATCGACGGGGTCAGCCTGACCCCGGTTCAGGTGGAAGAAAACCGGTTTTCCGTCGTACTCATTCCGGAAACCCTCCGCGAAACGACACTCGGTCAACGAAAAACCGGTGAACCGGTCAACCTGGAGCTGGACCTGATCGCTCGCTACGTCCGGGACCAGCTGGAACCATCCAACAGAAACAGATCCACGAACCAAAACGCCACCTGATCCCGGCTACGTCCAGCGCGCAATGGCGATCGGCACGAAGAGAAGCAGAAGCGCCGCCCCTTTCAGCGGTTGCCCGAGGACGGCAATGTTCGTCGCATGAATCAGAATAACCCCCTGCACACCGACCCCCACGATTCGGCCCACGCTCGCCGCCGACGGGTACGCCAGAGCGGCGCGAACACGGGATCGAAACCACAGCAAATACACGGCAAGCGGCAGAAATCCGGCCGCCGTCATCCAGACCGGTAGTCCCTTTCCCTGCGGAAGAAACAGGAGGTATCCGGAAAGCAGCACAAGAATGAAGACGTCAAGACCGGCATACGTCTTTAGAAAAAAACGGGCCTCCGGTGTTTCTTCCAGTACACTGATTAACGTCACGCAAACGATGTGCAACCCGATACCGAACGCAAGCACCATGCCTCCCGTCCACTGCGTTACGGACACGCCCGCCAGCGATAGCCCGAGCACAAAATTCCCCGAACGCAGAGCCCCCATAAGTAACGGCCCGAACACCGGATGCGTGGCCGCCGTGTAATTGTACAGCAGAATACCGCCAACCAGCCCAACAGCCAGGAGCAACGTCACCCATCCCCCCCACGCGGCACTTACAACACCGGCCAGAAACAGTGAGATCCCCAGCCCATACGCCGTCTCCCGGGACACCGCTCCCGACGGCAGCGGACGGTCCGGATGAATCGTTCGATCACGCTCGACATGGGCCAGGTCGTTAAACACCATCCCTCCGGCATAAAGCAGAAGGGAAGCCAGGATCACCATGCCCGCCACGTACGGACGCTCAAGACCAAACACATGCTGGGCAAGCACGGCACCGGCCGCTGAATCCGCGGCCGCCGTGGGGACCTGCGGAAGCCGCACAAGCCGGATCGCCTGACGAAATTTCTGTATCCCGTCCTTCATGTGCCGTCACGAAAACGAATCAACGAACCCCGTTCAACATCGCCTCCCGGTTCACACCCGACCCCCCCTCGTGAGAACACTGTACTCGCTGGATCAGGGGAATTCGAAACAACCCCGTTTTAATCAAAACACCCCGTACATCCGGGGCCCTGCTGAACCCTGGCAAAATTGCACCACCGTGGGAAACAGGGGTTCCGTTCAATACACCACGGTGTCTTCAAGCGTCGATATGCTGAGCACACGATGTTCGGGCACCATCACCCGTTTTCGGTTGACCCGGATGCCCTGTTCGGCGGCCTTCATGATATACACTTCCTTCGTGGACTCGCTTTCCTCGCTGTCGTGCACGTCCACGTCCTCGAGGACAAGCGCGTGATCGGAGTATTCCGTGAGGGTCCCGAGATAGATGTACCGGGTGGGCGTGTCGATCACCACCCTTTCCCCCACAAACTCCTCCCAGGGTCCCGGGCGGTCCATGTCCTTTTCCGCTTGCTTCTGCCGCTCCCCGCCGGAAGCCGGTCCTGACGTATCGGGGGAATCGCTCATGTCAGTTCATGATGTTAATGATGTCGTTGTAAGTAATCAGAACAAACAACCCGAGGAAAAACAGTAAACCGGCCAGCTGGATTTTGTACAGTACGTCCTCCCCCAGCGGTTTCCCCCGGATCACTTCAATCAGC
>CAYXQY010000149.1:0-3434 GCA_964466525.1 uncultured Planctomycetia bacterium | reverse complement strand
CCCGTCGAGCGGCGGGATGGGCAACAGGTTTAGAATTCCGAGGCTGATCGAAATGATGGCAAGCAGCTCCAAAAACTGTCCCAGGCCCTGCTCGGCCGCCCGGTACGAGAACGACGCAATACGCACCGGTCCCGACAGCCCCTCCTGCACCGCTTCCTGACTTTGGAACATCTTCTGAATGCCAAGCACGTTCAGAACGTAGAGTCCCAGCCCTCGAGACACTCCGCCCCGAATCCCATCCACGAACCCGTACCGCTTCGGGAAACTCCGCGGCTGCATCTGCACGCCAATCACCCCCGATCGCTGCGATCGTGGCACGTACGTACGTTTTTTTACCTCGTCCGTCCCGTCCACTGTACGGCGAACCTCAACCCGGAAACCGTCCGGATGAGCGGTAGCATAGTTCCTGAATCTCATCACCCCGGTTTCCTGCTCCCCGTCGGAGGGTCCCCGGGTGAGGTCAATTCGGTCACCGTTTTCCGGAAGGATCGCCACGACACGGTCCCCTTCACGAAACCCGGATTCGGCAAACCCGGATCGCTGCGGGAGCACCGGGAGCGGGGCCGGGGGGGTCCCCGAGGAAATAACAACGCCGATTTCTCCTTCCCCGGCGGCATTTCGGTCCGGCACGACCGTGACCTGTTTCTGTTTCCCTTCGCGTTCGACCGTCAGCTCCAGTTCTCGCTCCGGATGGGATTCCAGCCAGAGGGACAGGTGATAATAACTGGGAACGGAGTGGCCGTTGACCTTCGACACTCGATCGCCGCTCCGCAACCCGGCACGATCCGCCGGCGACCCGGACTGGACGTCCGATATCTCCGGTTCCATCAAAAGCCCCATAAGCGGATCAGGACGTTTTTTTATTTCGGGATACAGCTGAACGTTTTTTTCCACCCATTTCTTATCTTCGCGCCGTTCGAGCCGGACGGACACCGGCCCGGACGGAGCGCTCAGAAACGAAACGTTCGTCACGTCTAACGGCCCGGAATACGTCATGGTAGCCGAATCCCCCGCCGGAGAAATACGCCGGCTCCCTTTGACTTGAACAATCCGATCCCCGTCGGATAAATTCAGTTCGTCCCGCAGGTCCAGCTCCTCCCCCGGACGGTAGACCGGATACAGATCCTCCCCGATCTTCATCGCGTACGGCGTGCCCTGCGGCACCTCTAACTTATGCAGGTCAACCGAGCCGTCCGCCCGTGCCACCACGTAATGCACGTGTGGGTCCACGTGCCGACGAATCACCTGTCGAATATCACGGGTGGAACGGATGGTCTGGCCGTTGATCGACACCAGTCGATCCCCTTTTCGAATACCGGCGGACATCGCCGAGGAACGATCCACAACCTGCCGGACAACGTCCTGTACGGGCAGCACACTCTGACCGCCAGTAATGGGATCGACCGGATCCAGCACGTACGACTGCACGTTGCCCGATCCCTCTTCGTCGGATAGAAACAGTTTCACATGCTGTCCTTCCGCCAGTCCAATTAACGTCTCGCGATACGTTGACAGACTCTCAACCTCCTTCATCGGGCCCCATTCCTCCGTCGAATCATCCTCAACCGGTCCGGGCGTCTTCTGCACGCGCAGTCCCACCAGATGACGGTCGAACTGCACTCCGGCCTTCCATTCGGGAGACCCGGCACGCACGACGCCGATCCGGTTCTCCACACGATCCACGCCCAACCAGAACATCAAAACACAGATCGGAAACACCACGAGCAGGTTCATCAGGGAACCGGCGGAAAAAATCCAGAACCGTTTCCCGGCGGACTTGGAATGCAGCTCGTTCTCCGCTCCGGTTCGTTCTTCGTTCGGTAATTCCCCGGCCATTTTGACGTATCCCCCCAGGGGAATCGCACTGAGGGCATACTGCGTCTCCCCCCAGGTCCAGCTGAGGAATTTCCAGCCAAACCCCACGCTAAACACCTCCACCTTGACCCCGAACCACTTGGCGGTGAGGAAATGCCCCAGCTCATGAACGAAAATTAATCCACCGATTCCGACAATAATTAACAGAATGCTGATCATGATTCCGCTACGTTCCGTTCCGTAATTTGACCCGTGTGCCGTCGAATGCGCGATCGCGCCGCCTCCCGCGCGTCCGATTCCGCCCGGAACAGTGTGTCAAGGTCCGGATCGTCCACGTGATCGTGGTCGAAAAGCACCTCTCGAACCACCTCCGTAATCATCGGAAAGGAAATGTCTTCGTTCAGAAATCCGTCGACCGCCACCTCGTTCGCCCCGTTCAGCACCGCCCCAGACGTCCCCCCCTTTTCACCGGTGTAATACCCCAGCTCCAGCGCCGGGAACATTTCGTTTCGAGGCGCCTCAAACGTGAGTTCCAGCCCGTCGGACAGGGACATCCGATTTCCCGGCACCTCCTCACGGTCGGGATACGTCAGTGCGTACTGTATGGGTGTTTTCATGTCCGCCGGCCCCATGTGCGCCTCGAACGTCCCATCCGACAGTTCAACCATCGCGTGCACCGTCGACTGCGGATGCACCACCACGTCCAGCCGATCCATGTCCACACCGAAAAGCGCCTGCGCCTCCACCAGTTCGATGGCCTTGTTCATCAGCGTGGCCGAATCGACGGTAATCTTTTCCCCCATGTCCCAGGTCGGATGATCCAGGGCGTCCTCCGGCGTCGCCTCCCGGATACGATCCGCGGTCCACGTTCGAAACGGACCCCCGCTTGCGGTCAGAATCAATCGCCGCACCTCTGTTTCCGACACGCCCTCAAGCAACTGAAACAGTGCGGCGTGTTCGCTGTCCACCGGTAACAACTCCGCGTCATGCTCCTCCACCAGATTCCGAATAATCGATCCGGCAATCAGCAGGGACTCCTTGTTCGCCAGGGCCAGCCGTTTGCCGGATGAGACCGCCGCCAGCGTGCCGGGCAACCCCGCCGCCCCCATGACCGCGTTCAGAACGACCTCCGCCGCCGGTAGTGAAGCCAGCGTCTCCAGCCCGTCACGCCCGCAAACGATACGTGGACAATCTTCTCCCGCCGTCAACCGCGACGACAAAAGGTTGTACAGCCGATCGCGATCCCCTTCGTCGGCAATCGCGACGACCATCGGATCAAATTCAACCACCTGATCGGCAAGCGCCTCACAGCTGGAACCGGCGCCTAACCCGAGTACACGGTACGAACCCGACCGATCCCGTATTAGATCCAGGGTCTGCTGACCGATCGAACCCGTGCTTCCCAGCAAAACCAGGTTTTTGACTCGTTGGGGCAAGGCGGGATATGACCAGTAAAACCGTTGACCGGACGTCGGGGCAGGATTTGAGGAGTGGAAGAACTTCGATATAAGCAGGTGCCGTCCCGGACACAGCGCACAGCATGCAGATCTTAAATGGATCGGTACGATGCAACTCTATACTGCAAATCCGGACCGGTTCGTCCTCCAGAACAAATCACC
>CAYXQY010000148.1:0-9333 GCA_964466525.1 uncultured Planctomycetia bacterium | reverse complement strand
GGACTCGACGACCACGGATTGGATCCCCTGCTGGAAGGGGACGTCGACGGAATGTTGAAGATAAAGAACGTGAAATCGGAGCAGGCCACGGATTTCATGACGTTGGATCACCAGCACAGCCTGTTGCTGTTCAGCGACCGGGTCGCTTCAGCCGTTCGCCATTTTCTGGAAAACGGGAGCTTCCCCGAGAAAGAGGAATAAAACCCGAACTCGTTCCTGTGATTACAACCTCATGGGCCAGAAAGACACTTCCGTTGTCGGCCGTCGTTCCCGGTCATACAGCAGAGTTATTTCAAACCAAACCTTATAAGCCTCACGAATTGCAAACTGCGCTACTACGACTCGTCCACAGCGGTCAACGTCCCGACCGGAAATACTCGGGGGACCGTTTTGATGACCGGGATAAAATTAATCCGGCCCCTCTTTCCCCGTCCATGTACCTGCTCGGGGGGTGTTGCTCTGGTTACGGATCAGGAAAAGGTTCGTTCAAAGTCCCCGCCTGGACCCTTCCGCACTCCTCTGCCGGTGTTCACCGTACAATCCATACAGACCAACGGTCATCTCCAGGTTCCCTCATGACTCACCGACCTTCAAAACCCGGGTTCTCGCCGATTAGCAGGTTTTCGACATGCCGGTGGTTCCGGTGAATTGGAACGTCGAGCGCGCGCAGGTCGTTGTTGCGAATGCTGACGTTTCTCATGCCGGAATCCGCGCGATGAACATTACCAAAAAAAACGCCGATGGACGTGCCGGAAACATGGATGTCTCGAAACACATTGTTGATGATATTCACATCGTCCATTCGGGTGTCATGATCGGCAGCGTGGTTACGGATGTTGAACCGGATCCCGTACAATTTCCTCCGGTCGTGGCGAATGCCCGCGATCTTATTGCCGTCGATGGTCACATCGCTCATCACGTCTTCGGATACCGCACTTCCGGTGCTGATCGACACGACGATTGCCTGGCTCTGGTGGGCGCTATCCCCAATGTAATTGCGGAGGATTCGGGACCGTCCACCGCGTCTCAGGTTGATCCCGACCTCGGAGCCGAAGATCCGGTTCTTTTCGATGCGAAGCCCGGTCTGTCTGCAATCGATGGCGTCCCGGTCTCCCCTGTGATCGTCGGTAAAACGAATGACGTTGTTTTTAATGGTGGTCGGTCCGTTTGAAGCCAGTGAGATTGCGGCGGTATGACCGCCTGCATCGATCAGGGTATTGTTTTGAATTTCGGTATGGCTTCCGCGACTGCTGATGGCCTCGTGACGTCCTCCACCGTCGTTTTGAATGTTCCTGATCGTGTTATTACGGATGGTCGTGCGATCCACGTACGACAGGATACCGATGGGATGCCGTCCGGGTCCAACCCCGTCAATCAGGTTGCCGGTGACCTCGGCGTATCGATTGTCCCCGCTGCCGGACCCGAGCACCACCGGCCGCTCTCCCACGTCGAGAAATACGTTGTCCCTGATCCGCATCCGGCGGGATTCCCCGTTTCGAAATCCTGCACCGATGCGTACGTCTTCGAACCGGCAGTTCGCAACCGTGATGCGCCCGATCGGTCCCGGCACCCCGCCGCGAATTGCTTTATGTTCAATATGTTTAAAGTGCACGCCGTCGAACTTCACGTGTCCGTAGCCGCTCTTCTCCGTGAGTACCGCCCCCCGGTAGAGGTCACGGAACAGGAGATCAGTCACTTCCACGTGCGGAGACGGAGCGAGAATCAGCGCGATCCTGCCGGTTAAGGCCGTGGATTTCGGACCCGAACCGGTGATCCGAATCGGGGCGTTCGGGGTGGTCGCTCGATCAAGTTCAAACGAACCCGGACCGAGTTTGACAACGCCTCCGGACCCATCCAGATCGTCGAACGCGTCCTGAACGGTGTATTCCCCCGAACGGTGTGTTTTTTCGGTCACCCGGACCTCACGTTCAAAATCGGGGGACCCGGACAGCTCCTCGTCGACCCCCTCCCCCGCCCGTACTGGTGGACAGACAATGGCAGAAAAAGCGACAACAACCACTGCAATCACACCGACCCACACTATACCGGAAAGAATGTTAAACCGTTTCGATTTCGCTTGACGCGTGTTCACGGTTGCTGCACCATGGATTCTCAGTTCTCGAAAAGGTGTGAACGATCAAACATACGGTTTCCGTTTACGAAGATCAACCAAACGTGCCACGATTTCCCGTGTTTCTCATCACCCGACACCCTTACGGGTATATCGGCAGATGTTCTTTGATATCTATGGAATACGGTTCATCATCTCCTTCAATACAGGAGGCTGCTGAAACGACAGCGGTGATCACCCAAAGCTGTCGTACGGATCGTTTCCTCCCGGATTTTATCCGGACTTGAACAAACTTAATTCTGAGTTGTCCGGAGCATGATGCGAAACGAATGAGGGGTTTTCTCCACGTTTCCCGACGTGTCCCGCGCTTTTGCTGTAATGGTCAGGGGACCCGGCTTGAGGTTCCGCAGTTTTACCTTCCATTGATGGTAGTTCATACCTGCGTCGGACACCGGCCGCCCGTTGACAGTGACGGATTGGACTTCGCGGTTATCGGTGGTCGTCCCGTAAACTGTCAACGTGCCTTCCTCTCCGATGACGACCCGATCCATCGGCCGGGGTCGGAGTACAATCGTGGCGGGGGGTTGATCGTCCACCGGATTCAGCAACCGGGGAAACGGCACGTCTGAAACCGTTGTCACCCGGGCTTCCGGTCCGGTTAACGGGGGGTCCTGTTGATATCCCATGTTGTCCTTACCGAAATTGTTCGCTTTTACACTCACCACTTTCGCCGTCGCTCCGGACCCATACCAATCGTGCAGATACACGGGCACGCTGGTAGGTGTTTCGGGAGGTACCTCACGGCCCCCACCCCGATTCACGACCGGCCAGCGATCACCCCGCTTCCCGCTGCGGTCCACCCGGACGTGTCGAAAATGGGATTCCGCTTCACCGGACAGATTGTTGTCACTGATCTGAATGAGCGGCATCGAGTGGCTGCCGTAATCAAGCCCGGCAAACGTCAGCCCGTCCACCGTCAACTTCCCATGCTGTTCACTTCGATCATCCTGACCCCGGTTAAATGGCTCCGCTCCCGAATGGGCAATATAAAAATCACGATACACGTGGTTATCAAATCGCGGGCGATAAAGGCCGTACGGTGCATGATGAATCCACACCTGTTCAATCATCATGTTCGGCAGCTGCGGACGCAGTGCATAGTGGGTTTGCCAGGCCTGTAAACCCTTCAATCGGTGCGGATGATTTGTGTCGGGCCCGGCACCCTCGGTCCCGGAAAACACGAAACTATATAGGGCCTCGGTGTGTGATTCATTCCCTTCGAAACGGTAAACCGGAATGTTTCGTATATCCCGTTTCCGATTCTTCCCCGATGGCATGCGAATCGACAACCGGCTGTCGAAATTACTTTGTTGCTGACTGTCGTAGCGAAACCCATATCGATCATTTTCGCACGACACGTTTCGAATGAATGTATTACGACCGTTCGCCCACCAGAAGGCCGCGCCGCGGTTGTGATCAAACGGCAGGGCCTGATGCGGCAACCGCTGTCCCTTGAATGCCTGCACGCCCAGATTTCGATCGAGGACATTATACACCTCCGTTCCATCTTCAAGAAAATAACCGTGTCCGATCGAACGGTATCCCACGCAGTCACGCACCACAAGGTACTGGGTGTTATGAATGGTCACCCAGCGGTTGTGGGAATCCACGATCGACGCCCCGATCACACTGCTGCCCCGCATGGTGTCGCGGACCCTGTGAAAATGTATCGGATAGCGGCCGAGGGTGTTCTTTTTTCCCAGGGATTCAAAGCGGGCGTACGAAATCGACCCCGAGCTGTGTCGGTGATACATCGTATGACCTCGTACCCCGTCTGGTTGTGCGCTTTCCACCACGACCGTCCTTGTCAGGTTGGCGATTTCACTTCGTCCCCGACGCTGATCCCCGTTTCCAGAGTGGACATTCTTCAGCGGTTCGTCCAGGATGAGGGTACGTCCGTTTTGCTGACTCAGTCGTTTCAGTTCGGTTTGCAGTTTGTCCTGCTGATTTCGAAACGTTCCACCAACGATGTGTTCTTTGTGCCGGGATCCCGTCAGCATGATCTGATCCCCTTTCTCCCAACCGCTTACCGACCTGGAAAGCAGGACCTCCTTCTGGCCCGGTTCAGCGGTCCTTCCCAGTTCCACCCAGGTGCGAGACATCGGAGCACCGTGGAATTCCATGCGGCCACCGGGCAGACAGATCATCCCCGGGGCATCCGTTTTCTTCATGCCTTCAATGTAGTGAAGCCGGATTCTCGCCGTATGTGGCCGCGGAATCGGCGCATAGGGCGATCCCACCTGAAGTACAGGACCGGTCCCTTCTTTCGGGGGTATTTCGTCGGGAGGGTCCAATGTCGTGGGCCGTTTTCCCCGTGGATTCGAGCCGACAAGAATCATTCCCGCCTGAAGAAGCGTATCCCGGTCGCGGGCAAAATTCAGCGCTCCCGACACGAAAAGAGAGCGTAGAATCGCTTCCGAGCGGGCATCGTACGTGACGGTCGTGCCGGATGAAACCAGAACCCGATCCCCGGCCTTCGGTACCCGCTCATCCCCCCAGGTTTCGGGGTCGGTCCATTTGCCGTCCGACACCGATCGAGTGTCAAAGTCATCTCCCAGCACCGTTCCAGGGGTCAACCCAGGACAGAAGATGAACAGAAAAACGACTAACCAGAATGCAGATCGGATCCGACTTCCTCGAAAAGCACCTTCATCGGCGTACCGCATGGAACTCCTCCTGTAAAAAATATTGCCGATAATAAGAAAGATCCTGTATTTCTGTGCATATCATTCAAAATGCGATTATATCATAAATTTGGATAAAAAATGCAGAAAACTCCAGTGCTCTCTTATTTCTCACCCGTTTTATAGCCCAGGGGCTTTTTTTATTGAAACATCTCCACGCAGACAGGGTCCAGAATTTGTCAGCGACCTCCTGGCATGAAAACAAACTGCTTCTTATGACGGGCAGCGCCCGGATGATCCCTTGATTCCTACCCCGTGATCTTGTAATAAACATCCCCGAAAGAACAAGTATCAGGGCTTACGATGAATTGATCTAACTCCCATGTTACCGAAAAACACTTTCAGGTAGCCCAGGTTTTCCCGATCGAATCCATCGCTTCAATTTCTGGAGGATATTTTCATGGGGCGAATAATCGTTTTACTATATGGCATCGTGAGTTACGTCATTTTTCTGGTATCCTTTCTGTACACGATCGGATTTCTGGGGAGGGTCGTTGTTCCGAAACACATTAATTCGGGTCCGGAAACGTCGCCTGTATCCGCCCTGATCATCAATTCCGTACTATTGTCCCTTTTTGCCATACAACATAGCGGTATGGCACGTCGGTCGGTAAAGGAAAAGCTGAAGGCGGTCATTCCCGATCTGGCCGAGCGCAGTACCTACGTTCTCCTCAGCAGTCTTCTCATACTTCTCCTGGTCTGGCAGTGGCGGCCGATGACGGATCCTGTCTGGAAGGTGCAGACTCAATTCGGAACGGCTCTTATCTACGGAATCTTTGGGCTTGGATGGGTGATTGTGCTCACGGGCACGTTCATGATCGATCATTTCGACTTATTCGGTCTACGCCAGGTTTATTGCTATTATAAAGAAGAACCACGTGAGCCGATTTCGTTTCAGGCTCCCTATCTATATAAATACGTTCGTCATCCGTTAATGCTGGGCTTTACCATTGCCTTCTGGGCGACGCCGCTCATGACGACCGGTCATCTTCTATTTGCCACGGCAACAACCGGATATATCCTGTTGGGCATCTATTTCGAAGAACGAGCACTCAAGGAACGATTTGGAGAACAATATGAGAAATACCGGGAACAGGTTCCAATGCTCCTTCCCATCCCCGGTTACTCCTACTCAGACCCCAACGAATAGAGGTCAGTTGCAAGATGAAAATTGGAAGGTGTATGAACGTCTTTGCCCCCCAACCCCATGGGGTTGGGGGCACCCCTGAGTCTCACAATAAAACGCTCTCAGGTGGTTCAGGATTTCGCCCCCGCCTCCGAGATCAAGATTTCCTTGGGCGTTATCCTACTACCCACTTCCACCTTTTTGAGCTATAATCCTTTCATCCTGCGCATGAATCCGTATTCCGGCAAAATGGTAAACCATTATCCAATCATTAACATTGGATATTTCTTTTATGTCAAATGAACTGATATGAGAAAGGGGATTTATTTCTATATTGGAGTGGCTTTTCTGCTTTTGATCTATATTTTTCCATTTATTTTGTGGAAAGAAGGACTCTTGAGTGGAAATTTTATTAGCAGTTACTCGAACCATTTGGCATACCTATTTATCTCGATGGTGGTCGGAGCTGCCTTCTGGAGAGAATACAGACTGAAATACCGGGGGTCCGAGAAGGAACGTGAAAAGAACAACACATTCTTAGAAGTGCAAACCGGAGTGTTACTAAACGACCTGAACGCCAATCAAAAACAGCTATTATCCATGTTTATCCCTGTTTTGTACTTGATGGTCATTTCGACACTTTTCGTATTCACAGGCATAGAAGATTATACTGGTTTCGCATCACTGGTTATCAATATTCTGGTTCCGGTTGGTTTTGGCTTTGTATTCGGTATCAATTTTACTTCGACCCTGGATATCAAAACGATTGATCCTGAGTTTACTGAACAGTCCGACGAGGCAGGAAAATTTCCAGCAATATATAGAATGAGTATAGTAGCAACAATAATCTGCATTTGTCTACAGTCCGCTTTTGAAATGATCCTAATTGTCGGTGTGTCCGACATAATAATTGAATGCTTTACTAAGCAGAGTGTGTTGTCAGAAGCGCTTGAGTTACCCAAATCGATTAATCTGATATTACTCATTTCTGGGGGTGCAGGATTACTAAGCTTATATACCGTCAACTACTTTATCGATGAGTCTCAATCCGCTCCATCCTCAGACTGAAAATGACACGATTCAGTGAAGGTGAACCACTGGATCTTTTCAGCCGAGCCTATCATCCTTTCAGAGCCTATCATCTTTTCATCCTGCGCCCGGCTCCGAACTGCACGTACGGGTTGAACCCACGTGATGTTACGCCAGCGGGGCGCCGTTGTCCGTACAACAATATTCATCGTGGAGATCGACGATTCGCCGGATGCTGGACCGGTCCGGAACGGTTCCGCGCGACTCCAGAAGTGAACAGGTGGCGTACGACCGGCTCCGTTCCTGATACGTCTCCAGCCACCGCTGAAACTCCTCTTCTTCCTGGCTGTTATCGAACGGGTATTCGGCGGGCGGTCGTTCGGCGTCCGCACGCCACGGTTTCGGCGTCAGCCGCGCGCGAAAACACTCCTGTTTTTCCGTCAATTTCCGGTACAGTTCATCACAGCCAAGCTCCTCCAGCAACGCATGGGTGTTCTCCGACGTGGGATCGTAATGCGTGTCGGTGAACAACAGACGTAACCCCGCCCGGGTTCGGTACAGGCGAAAGGACCGTTCGGGATGGTCATCGGCCCAGTTCTGAATTCGCTGCACCGTCCGCTCACATAGCTCGTCCCGCCGCGCCTGATAACGGCTGGAAAACAGTTTCAGAAGAAGGGAATCGAACCAGCCGTTCGGTTGCACCTCCGGAAAATCAACGTCCGCGAAACAGACCGTGCGTGCGTTGAGAATTAACGCCCCATACCGATTTCGCGTGATCTTCGCGATTTCCTCCCCCTCATGTGTAACGGAATCGACGATCTGTTCCCGAATCGGCCGTTCGAGGTATTCGTACGCTTCCGGTTCCTCGCCGCTTGTCACCTGCTCAAACACCTTCTTCGCATGTGCTTCCGCCCGCTCACGAGCGTCCGCCTCGCTCTCAAACGACCAGCCGTACGCGCTGAAGGTCTGCTTAGTTCCGTCCGGCCCCCGATCGGTATAGGTTTCTTTTACCCAATAGGGTGGAATACGCATGAGGTTGCCTCTTTTAAATACGAGTAACGATCGCCGGTTGCAAAAATCGATATCGTTTCCAGATTGGTAAATCTTAAGGCAAGCCTTTAACGCGTGCAACAGACACCGAAAGTTTCTATATATCAGTGGTCAATATACGGGGGTGACCATCGATTTCAACAATCGCCAGGCTTTTTTTGTGCTGCGTCGGATGAGACAGAGGGGTCATTCTACGTACTGTCCCCTGCAGGAACAGCTATGGTCCGATCGGATCTTCTACCGGACGTGGACGAATCTCACGAAACGACCCCGAACAACATGCTTTAGCAAACAATCGGCTCGACCGATACGAAATCTGCTTGAGAAAGAAACCATTTCGACGCTCAAGCACGAGAAGGCCCTCCGGGAGGTGCGACTGAACGAAATGGAACTGCAGCGGCTGCACGAGGAACGGAAGAAACGACAGGCGGAAATCCACCGCCGCCTGGAGAAACTGTCCGTGTATATCACATCGTGCCGGGGCCGGGTCGAGGTGCTGGAAACGGCGATCGACGAGATCACCGCAAAACTGGAGGAAATGAAACTGGTCCCCCCGCGCGACGGCGTGGTCATTCATGGGGACCCCCGCCCCGGCCAGGTCGTGTCCTCGGGTGCACGCCTGTTAAAATTGCCTCCACGGAGGACCTGCGCGTCGACCTGTTCGTCAGCGACCACGACTGGAACCGGATCGAGGAGGGTCAGACGGCTCGCGTCCGGGTCAACGCGTTTACCCATTACGAGTACGGCACGCTGCCCGGGGAGGTGTATTACATTTCACCGGACCAGCAGTCCCGGGACCCGAACTTCGTGCAGAGTCAAAACCGGTCGGGAGGGAGGAAGACCACACGGGGGGCGGGGTCCGGAAACCAGTCGCCCGGGTCCCACATGAACGTGCGGATGACGGGGGGAGCGTTCCGGAATGAACTCAAACCGGGCATTGCCGTGCAGGCGGGGTTGAAGATCGAGAAACGACGGATCATCACCGCGCTGTTCCGAAAGGTACACGGCGCGATCAGCTTCTTGTACGAGCCGATAAAATAGGAAATACGAAAATCAAACCAAATACTGGTTCCGATGCAGTGCCCCGCCCGTGAGAAATGGAGAAGTCCAGGCAAGCCGTAAGATGGGAAATCTATTCTTTATTCTCCCTTACCTCCCATCTGCAATTCCTTCATCTGACATGATCAGTTCCTTCGGATTCATAATGCTTTACGGATAAGCATGCACGTTCACAGGAATCGAAACGACGGGTCCTCTGTCCCTGCGTGAAACGGACCTCCCTGTACGACCAATTTATTTCATCCTTTACACGT
>CAYXQY010000147.1:0-9367 GCA_964466525.1 uncultured Planctomycetia bacterium | reverse complement strand
CCGAGCCTCCCTTATTTGCAGGGGACGACGATAACGTTCAAAACCAACGGACCTCATTTTCCGATCAAACCGAACCCCCCGTCCGGAACAGGAGCACAATGGATGTATTCACGAAGATCGTAGCTGCGTTATTGTTCACCTCCGTACTGTCCACCCTCGGTGCGGTATTTCTTTTTCTGGGAAAGAAACGGGTCAAAAACCTTGTACAGTTTCTCGTCTCACTTTCGGCGGGGACGATTTTCGGCGGGGTGTTCATTCATCTGATGTTTCGGATGGCGGACCGGATCGGGTACACGCGAGAGACCGGACTGCTGGTCATGGGGGGGATCCTGGGGTCACTGGTACTCGAGCGAGTGGTCCACTGGCACTGCCACAAGCAGGATGTGCACGAAGAACCGTTCAGTTACGTGCTTCTTGCGGGGGACGGTGTTCACAACATCCTGGATGGCGTTCTCATCACGACGAGCTTTCTGGCGGGCGGGTCCTCCGGCATCGCCGCGACGATTGCGGTGGCGGCTCACAAAGTGCCCAAGGAGGTCGGGGATTTTGGTGTTCTTGTCGACGCCGGGTTCAGCATGAAAAAAGCCATCTGCGCGAACATCCTGATCAGCGGGTTCATGTTTCTCGGGGCCGGGGCGGTGTTCTTCATTTCGTCATTCGTGGGAAATGTCGTGGCGCTCCTTCTCCCGCTGGTTGTGGGGAATTTTATTTACATTGCGGGGAGCGATCTGCTTCCCCGGTTTAAAACGTCCCAGGGGCATATTGTCGTGCACCTGATCATGTTCTCCCTCGGAACGCTATTAATGTATGTGATTCCGTTTCTGAAAGCGGTCGTTCAGAATTAGTGCTACGGACAACGGGAGGAAACGGGCCGCACAGCCTTCCAGCCGCGGTTTCCTTCCAGTTTCGAAGAACATGAACGGCGTCCTATCCGGCAAAACTGCTCAGTTTCCCGATGGCCCCCATGCATCCGAACAGGACGACCAGCGCCAGTGACAGGAGGTATAACCTGTCCGTTACGGGGCCGGGTTTCATCAATTTGGGAAGACGGGTCCGGACGATGTAATAGTTGGCGGCGAAAAAGAAGATCTGCAGCACGGCCATCAGTGCCGCCGAGAACACGATGAGCGTGACCGGTAGCGCACCTGCGATCAGAACCGGCAGGGTACTGGCGGCCGCGAAGTACAGGAGGATGGGGTACCGGGTCCAATCCGGAACGTTCGTGTCCGGGAACAGCAGGTCCAGCACGTCCGAACAGACCCGCGTGCTTCCGTCGAGCACGGTCAGGACGGTAGAAAGAAGTGCGGCGAGCCCTCCAATCATCATGACCCGTCGGGTCCACTCTCCGAACGACGGCACGAGCAGCTGTCCGATGGCAACGGCGAGGGTCCGATCCGACGGGGGGTCCGGATAAAGAACGGTAGCGGACAGGGACATCATGCCGATGATCAGGAGGAAGCTGACAAGATAGCCGAAGGTAAAGTCCAGGCGTCCGGAGCGGTATGCTGCGAGGCGACGCTCAAGATCCGGAGAGGCCCCTGCGGGGGTCGATTGGAAGCCGCCGGTTTCCCGTTGCTTGGCCCCTGTCCAGCTCCCGAGTGTTGCGGTGGTGCTCAATCCGGTGGGTGCATAGCCGGCGAACGCGGCGATAAGGAACAGGAACGCCGGGGAGTGGAGATCCTCCGGTGGTCCGATCGTGGACAGAAACAGGGAGGGGGACGGCGGCGAAACGAACACCGCCAGCAGGAGAAGACCTGCCAGGGGAAAAAGGAACAGAAGGAATGTTTTTTCGACCAGTCCGTACCATCGTGAAAAAAGCAGGAGAAAAAGGACGGACGCTCCGACAAGCCCAAGAAAAATGTGAAGACGGCTCAGTTCCGTGACCACGCCGGCGGCCCGAAGAAACGAGGTAGTCACCGACCCCACAGCGCTTAATACGAGAGGCCAGCCCAGACTATATATGGCGAGTGTCAGCCAGAGCCCCCAGTTGTTCGGGCCGGGGAGGAACCTGTAGCCTTCCACCGGGTGTTTTCCGGTGCCGTACGCGTAGCGGATCCCCAGTTCCCATCCACCGAATTTGGCGGCATATACGATGAGGGCAACCCAGACGCCGAAAAAGCCAAACGTCGCACCGATTTGCGGGGCGAGAACCAGGTGACTCCCACCGATGCCCAGCAATGCCCAGAGCATCCCGGGCCCGAAGAAGTCGCTGAAAAAACGGATCGTTTCATCGGGTTCTGCAGGTTCGGCGGACGTTTCGTTGGAATTCGTACTCATGACCGGTGACCCGGTGGACTTCGTATCCGTGAACCGGGGTGGAGTGAGGAAATCTGGTGACGGATTCCGACTCATGAAAGCAACCGTAGCTATACATCAAAAGCATGTTACAGGATAACGAAGGCCGAACCGTTCTGCAATGAAATGGGCCGGTGAAACTGATGCGTAAATTTCACAGTTTGTATGAGCAGATTCAGGCGGTTTGTGCTACCCTTGCTTCCTCTGAAGGTCTGGCCTCCCGGTGCGAATGAATTTTTTCAGGACACTGACTTGTGCGGAGATGGATTTGGGGAGCAGGGGAACCGGCGCTCAAGCCATTCAATGAAGTTCACGAGTGAACGCTGTTCGAAGTGATGTTTCATCGATTCCCGGGCGCGGGATCATTTCCGGTTGGATTCCAATTTACAATCGGATTCGTGGTATTTAAAATGCATGAGGAATTGAACTGGAAATATACCGTTCATCAGACTATGGAAAACGCCTGTTCCGTCGGCATGACCACCCCCGTTGCGGTATTCAGTTTCAGGTCGTATTAGCAATCTCCTGTTGTTTCCACGGCGGGATGGTTGCAGTCGGTCGCCGGCGGATCGACCGAGCGATTTTACCCTTCGGGTCACTCGTTTTTCCGATATTTTATGGTTTTCCAGCACCTTTCAGCGTAACACAAATTTTTTAATTATCTGAAGGAGTACACCATGTCGACGAAAATGCCGGACTGGGCTCAGAATTTACTGGACAAGCACCCGGAAGGAGAACGCCCGGACGAGGAGAATCCCATGCCGGACTGGCTTCGGGAGGAGCTGGAACAGGTTCCTCTATGGAACCATATTCGCGGGTCGCAGGACGACCCACGATTTTCACCTCCGCATCACCTGATCGAAGATATTCATCGTCAGCCGGATCTGCTGGAGGATGTTCTGGAACGGTCGTCCGAGTACGATCGTGCGGCGGAATGGATCATGGATCAGGGATTTGAGCACATTGTGTTCATCGGCTGCGGCTCGTCCTACTACGCGTCGTTGCTGGGGAAGTACCTGACTGCACGGTACACGGACCTGAGTGCGGATGCCGCGGAGGCATGGGAGTTTTACAACTATTACGAACCGACCGATCAAAAGACCCTCGTCGTCGCGAACTCGGCCACCGGGGGCAGTTTTGAAGTGCTCGAAGCGGTACAGAAGGCGAGGGAGGAATGGGACATGCCGACGTTTGCCCTTTCCAACACGGAGGAGAGTCCCCTTAGTGAAGTGGCGGGCGAGACGGCCGTATTCCCCGCGGGACAGAAAACGGGACCGGACATTTCGGTCATCACCACACGATTGATGATTATGAACCTGCTTATTGGTTCCCTCGGGGAACGATCGGACGGTGTTTCGGACGAACAAATAAAGACGTTCAGGAAGCGAAACCAGCGTTTGCCGGACCTGTTGGATACGTTTCTTGCCGAGCAGGAAGACCACGTGCAGGAGCTCGCCGAGAAGTACCATCAACAGGAATGTCTATTCGTGGTCGGGGGCGGAGCCAACTGGTTTTCCGCACTCGAGGCCGGCCTGAAAATTGAAGAGGAATCCACTACACCGTGCCGGGCGTATCAGACCGCGGATTATCCCCACATGGCCATCTCCCTTCTATCGGAACAGCGACCGACGATGGTGATTGCTCCTCCGGGGAAAAACTACGACCGACTGCACACCTGTGTGCGCACCGCCGAACCCGCCGGTTCCCCGAGCATCGGGGTGGTGGTGGAAGGGGATCGGAAGATCCGGGAGGACGCGGACGACGTGATTGAGTTTCCGGAGGGGGTGGAAGAGGATCTGTTTCCGATACCGGCCACCGTGGTCGGACAGCTATACGGTCATTACCTCGGGCTGGAAAAAGGATTCAATCCGGATTGTCTGGGCACCGACCGGTTGAGTCACGCCGAAGCCTGGTTAACTTCGTTTCCGCTTGGTACGCATTAGTTTCCAGAAGGAGGTTTTTGTATGCGAGAACCCCATAACGTCACCATGCTCGGGACGGGTCTGATCGGGCAATTTTACACCCGTGCCCTTCAGAATCACCGGTCACAGGATGATATTCAGGTCGTTTTTTCGCGAACGCAGGAGCATGCCCGGGAGTTCGCGGAGGAATTTGACATACCGGAGTGGACGACGGAGTTGGACGAAGCCATCGAACATCCGGAGACGGATGTTGTGGTGGTGGGGTTGCCGAACCACCTCCATGAGGAGGTCATTCAGGAGGTCGTGAACGCGGGAAAAGCGGTGCTCTGTACGAAGCCCCTGGGTCGAGACGCGGACGAGGCACAGCGCATTCTGCAGGCCGTCGAGGGATCGGGTGTGTTTTCAGGGTATCTCGAAGACATCGTGTATACCCCGAAAACCATGACCTCGCTGGAGTCGGTGCAGGAAGGGGCGATCGGGGACGTCATGTGGGTTCGGGCCCGAGAAAGTCATGCTGGACCGCACAGCAGCTGGTTCTGGGACCAGGAGAAAGCCGGTGGTGGGGCGATCATTGACCTCGCCTGTCACTGCGTGGAGGTGATCCGGGCCTTCGTGGGAAAAGAGATCAAACCGGTGGAGGCGATGTGCTGGTCCGATACACTCGTGCACCCGATTGACGCAGAGGATCACGGAATCGGACTGGTACGTTTCGAAAACGGGGCCATCGGGCAGTTTGAAGTGAGCTGGGGGTTCCACGGCGGCATGGATCTGCGCGACGAGGTGTCCGGCACGGAAGGAACGATCTGGCTGGACCACTTCCTGCGAACCGGCTTCGAGATGTTTTCCACCGGCCGCAGTGAAGGGTACGTCGCTGAAAAAGCGGAAAGCGATTCCGGCTGGCTGTTTCCCGTGGGCGACGAAGTCGGTGAACTGGGGTATTACGACATGTTTACCGACATGTTTGACGCCATGGATCAGGAGGACCATGAACCAATGGAAACCTTTTACGACGGATACGTGGTCAACGCCATCCTGGATGCCTGTTACGAATCCGCGGAATCCCGGCAGTGGGAACCGATTGAGCTGGATGACTGGCGGGGCAAAACCGGCGTGGACAAAATTACCGCCGAACTGCCGGAGCACGAAGGGAAGGTGCTCGTCAAGAAAGAACGCATGCCGGACGGCCGAGAAAAATTGATCCTGAAAGACAAAGAAACCGGCAGGATCACCCAGGAAATCGAGGAGCCGGACGAATAAAGGTGCTGTTCATTGATACGTTTTTTTTCGGGAGGAAATGTGAGGATGTGGATACGAAATGCGAGTGCACAGGTCCTATTCTGTTTCTGTCTGATGGTCTTCATCAGTGAATACGGGACGACCCAGGAACCGAACGGTTCGGAAACCGGGAATCAGAAGGCGAGCGTGGACCGGTTGGGAAAATGGAAAACGGTGACCGCGGAAAGGTACGGAACGACCCTGCAGGACCGGGCTCCGATCGGAGGACGTTTTGATTTAATGGGGAACGGCGCGCTGCTGCTGGAAAAGAAAGCATCGAAGAAGCCGTTTTACGCGACCCGAACGTTTCGCGGCGACGGATCGTGGACCTCGCGCTGGCATACGTACGATCGACCGGTCACCCTTTCGTCGCTACGAATGCAGTACTGGGTGTATGGCCAGAAACAGGACATGGGATCGGGTTGGACGAAGTTTACCGGCAATCCGTTGATCTGCAAAGCGAACTGGAAGCATGCGACGGACGAATCCCTTCAGCTTCCCGATCCGAGCCTGAACCCGAACGATCAATCCCTGGTGCGTGGCGCGGGAAAATGGTCGGGGAAATGGTTGCTATTTTTTAACATTGGTTCCTGGGCAAAGAAGGGATGGGGCGTGGCCGTTGCGGATTCACTTCACCCGCTTCAGAAAGGAAGAAATCCATTTCAGGTGGGTTCTCCCTATCCCCTCGTCACCGGAGCGGAACATCGCAACGCGTCTTCGTATTCGAAACACGCGCCGAATGATTTTATCCATGTCGAATCGGATGGAGCATGGTACGCGCCGGACGAAACGGGCGGGGGACCTTCCCACATGTGGACGGCGTCGAAGGACGGGGTGGATTGGCGCCTTCAGGGGCCGATTGAAGGGATATCCGGACATGATCCGGGCATGGCTTTTGACGGTAATCGATATCATCTATTTAACGAGAACTCACCGTATATTGTGCACATGGTCGGGGACGACCCCTTCGGGAAATGGACGGTCACCGGGAACGTGCTGGAGGTGGGCGGACACACCGGAGACGCGGACGTCAGTTTCTTTAACAACCGCTGGCATATGTTTTTCGACGATGACCCGCACGGTCATTATAAACTCGGGTATGCATGGACCACGCCGGAGGAATTTCCGAACGGCTGGCGAATGACGCATCACGTCTACGGACCCCATAACCCGGAACAGAACCAGACCTGGGACAACGATACCGATCAGGGAAATCAATTTGGAACCGGGGATGCCGACGTCGCACTTGCGGGAAAGACCCTGTACCTGACACACGAACGTCCGATCGGTCTCGCTTACAAAAAATTTGCCCTACAGGATGGGTCCGAACAGACCGTCTCCGTCAAACTGGAGGTGGATCGTGACGGGGATAAGCAGTCCGATTATAAAACGAACTGGCTAACGGTCGAACCGGGAACCACCACATTGGAACTCCCGTCGGAGCTCCAGAACATCTCGTTAAAACACGTTCGTGCTCACCTTCGGTTGCAAACAACAAACCCGGTTGAGTCTCCAATGATTCGGTCTATCACGTTGAAAGAAAAATCAGGGAAGTGAACCGATTTCCCGGTATCGGGAAATCGATGAGGTCACATGCCTGAAACCACCGCGATCGCACGAGGACCCGGTGGAATTTCCGGACTTCACCGGGGAAATGGGATCGTGAGTGATCATGCGACATTGCGTCGATAAAATTAAAAAAGGAATGGATCGCGATGGAACACGTCGTTCTCGGGTGAACGGGACCGGCATCGCCCCCGCAATCTTCGAATCGGAGCTTCTCCCGCAAGACCCTTGAAATAGTTGATATGGACTTTATAGAAGAAAAAGGCGAGGAGCAAAGCAGGCAATATAGGCCGGGAAATGATTAATGGAATGATTAGCTGCATCTGATGTGATTATTGAGTCGTTTGACAGCTTGAGTCGATTCGTGTGACCGTTCTGGTTTCCCCGGTACAATTCATCGAAGTATGAAAAGGATGAATGGATGGGTACAGCGGATACCTTCCGACGGCGTCCTTCAGCCGCCGACTTCGCCCGCTTCCGGTTCTCCGGAGGCGTCGCGCACCCGTGTCCATTTTTTCTCGATGTCCGTATTCGCCACCACGACGTCGTTTCCATCGTCGTCTCGAAAGCGGCACTTTCGGAATTCGATGCGTTTTAGTTCACCGGTGACGACGGAGCAGGAGATTCGATCCCCGGGTTGAAATTCCTCGTCCCGAATCAGGTAGAGGCCGGCAACCAGATCCGACAGAATGTCCTTCAGGGCGAAGGAGATCCCGAGTGCCACGAATCCGGTAGCCGTTCCGAGGCTGGCGGCCAGCGACTCCATGCCCAGGACGTTCAGCAGGACCAGCACGGCGGAAAACCAGAGAAACCCCCCTGCCAGCTTCATCCAGAATTCCCGTATTGCTTCCTCCTCTTCGGAAAGAACTCGAGCAAGGGTGCTTCTCGTCATTCGAAGAATAATCCGGATCAATACGTATGCCGTCAAAAGCACGAAGACCGCGGCCACAAGGTTCGGGAATATACCGGCGAACTGATCCATCAGGTTTTGGGTTAACTGCAGAATGAAGTGTTTCATGGGTCCGGGTATTTGGAGAAAATTGGACGGTAATCCGGTCACTCCCCCGGGTACAACGAAATTCGACGACGAATGAGGTGGCTGGTCCGATCCATGAAGTCGTCCGGGGGACTTCCTTCGGACGGCGTATATTAGAACGGATTCGGTGGGTCATATCCAGGCAAATCAGGAAAACGGTGATGTTCTGTCATATACTTAACCGTGCTCTGTAGTCGTTCCGTTTCGGGTCACGTAAGGAAACGGGGGGTTTCATTCCGTACCCGGGACCGCGTCGGCCTTCTTGCCGCGGGCTAATTTACCCCGCCCATTGCAGGCCGAAGATCGATAAATTACGCGTTTTTTGTCACGGCGTCTTCCGTCCTGCGACGATCATGCAGTTGATCAAAGTGCGTATCCTGGTGTATACTGATTGCCTTGTCTCCTCTGCAGAACCGGTCTCATAGCATTCGTGTGAACTCAACGGCGGGGGGTGGATACCTTAATTTTTCAGTACAGGCGTTCGGGATGTGTTACAGGAGGAATGTGGAAATGCTGACGAAGACAAATTTTCGGACCGTCATTGTGTTGATGCTGGTCGGAATGGTTGTGTCAGGCCTCCGGCGAGCGGAAGCGGACGAAACGGCGGAGGTTTCGGTCCGGGAAACGGTTCTTGAACTTGAACCAGTGGGCTACTGGCCGCTTGATGAAGGAGAAGGGGACGTTCTTTACGATCGATCCGGACAGGGAAATCATGGCCGGGCTCACTTCCTGTCCTGGCAGGACGGTCTGCTTGATTTTGATAATGACGTGTATCAATGGGTTCAGATCCCCTATCAATCCAACTACAAATCCCGGGCGTTCTCCATGGGAGGCTGGGTATTCATCCAGAAAGAGTATACGAAGGACGATGGGGATTTCGGAGCCATTTTGATGGGGCAACCGTTCAAGCCGAAAAATGGCAAGTTCAAGTGGGAATCACTCTGGGGAGATCGGGTCAAAGGGACCGGTGCTATGCTGCGTCTGGGGCCCCCGTCCAGTGGCAGCGGTGCGCTGGTTGAAGTGGTGAGCGGCGGCAAGAACGACGCCCTCGGTTCGGTGTATAGTGAGGTGAGTGTGCCGACGCATGAATGGATACATCTCATTTACACGTACGACGGCGGTACCGGGACACTGTATCGAAATGGGCGTGCGGTCCATTCCAGCGAAGATGTGTCTTACCAGACGGACGAAACGCCTTTCGTGATTGGTGGGGGGCGGTGGGGTCGGTCCAACACCGGGGGAACGGTATCACTGGATGGTTCGGTTCGGCATA
>CAYXQY010000146.1:0-9393 GCA_964466525.1 uncultured Planctomycetia bacterium | reverse complement strand
ACCGTTTCCTGTCCGTGGGAGGGAACCACGCCGCACGATACCAGCAGGACCGTCATAAAACCGACGAGAGCAATTGAGCGCAGACGATCGATCCACAGATGTTTCATAAAACAGTCCGAGGAACAAAAAATTAGAAAATAGAAAAGTATGAAAAACACTAATTATTTCCAAGCTAGACCAGAAGGGTACTGATTTCAACCTTGTTCTTGCGGAGATATGAACTTGATTCTGACGGTAATGCCCTTTCCGGCCACGTCAATCAGCTTTCGTCGAAACGTGGATGGCATACACTTCTCCGGGAGCACACCCTCCGACGGGATGTCGGCGTTGAAGGTCTCGTAGAGGTTGTACGCCAGCACCGTGATATTGAAGTACGCGTTGTTCGGCTCGAACCGGATCATTGACAGTTGTTCGGTACCAAACTCCAGCGCCTCATAAACGGCCTCATCTTTCTGGACCCTCTCCCACTGTTTTTCATGAAATTCACCGGAAAACTGTCCAATCTTTTCCTCCAGCCGTCCCCCCGATCACATACCCCACCTCAAGCTTCTCATTTGTGGTGTTAATATCATCAAGGACCGGGTTGTTCTTCGCCTCGTTGTCGGTCATAATTGCTTCCACATCCCGGGTGAAATTGGGGTTGAACGATTTCTTGATTCATTCCCTCTTCAATCCCAAATTATAGCCCAGGAGATTTTTTTATTCCACATCTCCGATACCTCCAATCTCCTGCTTATCATCTCCGCCAGATCCAGGCAAATTATCGATTGTTGGCATTCTTTCGATCCCTTATAATGCTAAAGTGGATAATGTGAACGAAACTTTGAGCCGGGGTGAGTCCTTTTCACCAGTGAAATATTGGGACAATATTGGGACAAAACCCACGGGCTTCAGAGGAGTATCGAGAAATTTCATGCTACACGATGAAACGTTACAATTTAAATCATATCACAATATATTCTGTTATTTTTGGACATAACGGACATATATAGTACTCCTGAAACGTTATGAAACAATAAGCCGAGGTGGCGGAATCGGTAGACGCGTCGGATTCAAAATCCGGTGGGGAATTAAATGCCCCGTGTGGGTTCGACTCCCACCCTCGGCATAGCCGTCCCGAACGACTGGATACTTCTTTTCGGGCCCAAAAAACATTTTAAATCGCTGAATGACTCGCCATGACGGATACACTGGACGATTGTTCCCGGAAACTTCTCGACGACGTGCTCGGGGTGGGGGGGCAGGAGGAGCTGGGGATTGTCGTGGAACAGGAGACGAAAATTACGCGATCCCTGAAGCGAGTGGCGGAGGAAGAGGACCTCTCACACGAGGTCATTTCCATTTCCACGAATCGGTCGCACTCGGCGCCGATACCGGAGGCAAAGGAGGCGTTACAGCGGATGGACGCGGTCGTGGCACCGACAAAGCACAGCATTTCCCATTCCCCGGAAACCACGGAGGCTCGGGAGACGGCCGGCACACGGTTTCTGACGCTGCCCGGCATTACGGAGGAAATTTACCGGAAGATCGGCCGGGCGGACGCGGAGGAAATTGACGCCTTCAACGAGGCCCTGTACTCGCAGGTCGACGGGGCGGAAGAGGTCCACGTGACAACGCCGTCCGGAACGGATCTGGACGTCAGGCTGAACCCGTCGGACCGTGACTGGCACCGGGACGGGCTGAAGGTGAACGAGCCGGGCCAGCTGGCCAATGCACCGGCCGGGGAGGTGTTCACGGCCCCCATGGAAAACGGAGCGGACGGGCGGGTTGTGATCGACCGCTGGGAGCGGATCGTCCCGGAGCACGAGGCGGTGCTGGAACTGTCGGGCGGACGGATCATTTCGTACAACGAGGCCGCGGAGCCACTGATTGAGACACTGCAGGAGGCGGGGCCGTCGGGGTTTGTCATTGCGGAACTCGGGATTGGCACGAACCGAAGTCACGACGCACCGATCGGGAACATCCTGCACGACGAGAAAATTTACGGGACCTGCCATATCGCCTTCGGAATGAACACGTCCATGGGCGGACAGAACGAATCTGGAGTTCACCAGGACGTGGTGCTCCAGGAGCCGGACATCAGGGTGGACGGAACCTCCGTGGAATTCCCGGAACCGTAACTTCGCCTCCATATGCACATTCAGAAACTCGTTCCTCTGGAGCTCCGATGAAGGTTGTCGTTCAGCGCGTTTCGGAAGCAGCTGTCTCCGTGGACGGGTCCGAGGTCGGTTCAATCGGGCCGGGTTTGCTGTTGCTGGTGGGAATTGCGGAAGGGGACCGGCGACAGGACGTGGAACAGATGTGCCGGAAGATCTGTTCCATGCGGATTTTTTCCGACGAGGAGGGGAAGATGAACCACGACCTCGAAGCGGTAAACGGAGAAGTGCTGCTCGTTCCGAATTTCACCCTGTGTGCGGACACCGACACGGGAAACCGGCCCGGGTTCGGTCCGGCGGCGTCCCCTGATCGGGCGGAGGAGCTGTTTGATACCCTTGTCGAGACGTTTCGCGAACGAGTGGACGGGAATGTCGAGTCCGGCGAGTTCGGGACGAAAATGGACGTGCGACTGACCAACGTTGGGCCGGTCACGTTTGTGTTGTAATGGGAGGTTTTCCCCTGTACTGTACGCCGTTCGAAAATCGAAACCCAGCAACAGATCTGAAACGGTTTTCGTGGCCCTGCCCGGCGGAACCGGGTTCGCTGTGTACCGGCCGGGATTTCCGTGTTCGACCACGATCGGTCCGGGTATGACGCATGGAAAATATCTACCGGGAAGTGATTCCGAACGTTCACAATCTCGTGGTTTATTTGGGCATCCGAACGGATATTTCGATCCGGTACGTCGGGGATCCCGGTCTGGTCAGGATTCGCCGCGTCGTTCGGCGGAGCGCGCGTGTCCTTCGAGGCCCTCCATGCGGGCGAGCATCGGGACGTTCCGGGACAGGTCGAGCGCGTCGATTGAACCGTCCATTTCCAGCCAGGTTTGTACCCGGAGAAAGTGAAATACGGACAGGCCTCCGGTGAAGCGTGCACTTCCCCCGGTGGGAAGGGTATGGTTGGGACCCACGCCGTAATCCCCGAAGACCTCCGCCGATTCGGTGCCGATAAACAGGGCGCCGAAGTGGGACAGGTCCGACCGAATTTCGTCCGGGTTCTGCACCACGACGTGCAGGTGTTCGGGGGCCAGCCGGTTACTGACCTCGGCCCCCTCCTCCGGATCACTGACCGGCACGGCAAACCCATTCTGGATGCCCTCGCGTGCCACCTCCTTCGTGGGCAGGTCGTTGAGCAGCGGGCCAACAGCCCGGTCCACGGATCGAATCAGTTCGCGTGGACCAATCAGCACCGGAAGCGCGTCGGCTGCGTGTTCTGCCTGTGCAAGCAGATCGGTGGCCACCGTTTCCGGATCCGCGGTGTTGTCGGCGAGCACGACCAGTTCGGTGGGACCGGCAAGAAATTCGATGGCACAATCTCCGGCGACGATCTTTTTTCCCGCGGTCACCCATTTGTTTCCGGGTCCCACAACGATGTCCGCCCGAGGGACGTCACCGACACCGTACGCGAGGGCACCGATTGCGTGTGCTCCGCCGGCGGTCAGGAGCCCATCGGCTTCAGCGACATGCGCTGCCGCGATGGTCACATCTGTCGGGTTCGGCGTCGCGCACCAGACGCGGTCGACGCCCGCGACTTTTGCCGTGACGACGGTCATCAGTACAGTGGAGGGCAGGGGGTAGTTCCCTCCGGGCGCATACGCGCCCGCCACGTCGACCGGTTCGATACGATGCCCGGCGGTTCCCCCGGGGACGGACGTTTTCAGTTCGCTCAGGCATTCTTTCTGTGCTTCGGCAAATTCGCGGATCTGGTTCGCCGTGGATTCCAGCGGGTCTCGCTGGACGGGGGGGAGACGACCGTATGCTTTTTTCAGCTCGTCAGGGGAGTAGAAGAGCGGTACGTCCTTCTCGAGGCCGTCAAACTCCCTCGCCAGACGACGCAGGCCTTCCTCGCCCTCCTCCCGTACCGTGTCGATCAGTTCACGAGCCGAACGAACGGTTTCTCGGTCAACCGGGGACCGCTGCGTTCGAGAAATCTGTTCAGGACGTTTTATGTTCAGAAAATCCGTGTCTAACATGTAAGGTTGGATCGAATTTTGAGCAAATTTAAAAACAACGGAGGGGTGTTTCGTCCGATGACGTCAGGCCTCTTCCGGGCATGGGGCCGGTTCAGGCAACCCGGATTCGACCGGATCCACAATGGCCTCTTCGCATATCGAATCAATCTCTTCGAGATCCCGTTCGGACAGGGACCATCCGTCAATTTCTTCGAACGGTTCCGTCTGTTCCGGGGTGCGAACCCCCCAAAGTACCGTGTCTGCCCCGGTGTCCAGGGCCCATCTCGCCGCAAGGTGATGGACCCGCCTGTCGTGCGTTTCCCGGGCGAATTCGTCCAGCTTCCGGACCGCTTTCAGGTACTGGCTGAAGCGGGGAGGCTGGAATTTGGGGTCCTGCCTCCGTAAGTCGCCGGGAGGAAAATCACGGTCCTCCGATATCGTAGAGGTCAGCAAACCACGGCATAGCACACTGTACGTCATCGTGTATATGTCGTTGTTCCGGCAATACGGCAGGACCTCTTCCCGGCTTCCGGGCTCGAAGAGGTTGTAGGGCGGCTGACAGGTATCAAGCGAACGGTTGCCGTTCTGAAAGGCATCCATCTGTTCCGGGGAAAAGTTGCTGACGCCGACGGCACGAATTTTTCCTTCTTTCTTCAGTTTGTTCATTTCTTCCGCCGTTTCCTCGACGGGCACGTCCGGATCCGGCCAGTGCACCTGATAGATGTCAATGTAGTCCGTCTGGAAGCGCTGCAGGGACGCTTCCACCTCCTCCCGCAGTCGATCCGGTGCGGCGTTCCGCCAGAAGGCGTCGCTGGAGGGCACGCCTTCCTGCCATTCCAGTCCCGCTTTCGTGGCAATGATCACCTCATCCCGTGATGCGGATCCGTCACGAATGGCGCTTCCGACAATCTCTTCGGACAGTCCGAACCCGTATACCGGTGCCGTATCGATCAGGTTGACCCCGCGGTCCAGCCCCGCCTGAATGGCTTCGATGGACCGGGCGGGATCGGTACCCCCCCAGTGGACCCCCCCGATAGCCCAGGTCCCGATGCCAATTCGTGATACGTCCCGATCCAGGGCGGAGAGCCTTCTGTATTCCATTAGCCGTTGGACGTAAAAAAACGAGCGAAAATGCGGGAGGTAGGTTTACATTTTGGTTTATTCCGGACGGGATTTCTATCCTCACGGATCGGAAAAGCGGGATGTACCGAGGATCCGTTTGTTGTTGGGTAGAAATGTATGTGTACCAATCATGAATCGTTGTACGACATGTCCGATCGCCGGGTTTCCCCGCCAGCGCAAACACCCGTTAATTGAAATTCGTTTCAGCTGATTGGGGAGCGAGGTTGAACGGAGCAGCATTTCGATACGTATTATGATACAATGGTACGTCCGGTGGGATTGGTTTCGGGTCCCATTCTTCGACGATTGACCCGAACAGTTACCGGTCGTTCTGTCCGTCCTGCATTCGAGGCAAAAGCGATTGTAATGACGTTTTCCACGGTTCGCATGGTGTGATAAACTCCCGGTTAGTTGCTGTCATACTGGTGGCACTGATCTGTATTGGTTCGTCCCTTTCCGGCCAACCGGAGCGGAACGATTCCACAGCGTCAGAGCCTCCGTCCCTTGATCGGATCATTTCGAACGTGAACGACCGTAATCGTTCTCTACGCCGAGCAATTGTGGATATCACTGGAGAACAGGGTGCGGGCGACGGAGGAGGGCGTCTTTACTGGAAACACGGGGAATTCATCCGGAGCACCGGATACCGGCTGGACGCCGACGGGACGCTGGACGTTTACGAGGAAGTCTCGGACCAATCCGCCACCAGTTTTCTGTTTCATACGAACGAGTCGAAGGGGGCCTCCTTCACGTTTTCGCTGCGGATGCCCTACAGCACGGCATCGACGGCAGGATATGGTCTTTCCGATCATTTTCTGCTGGAGCATGTAGCAAACCACCGGTTCGACGTGAAGTACGGAAGCCGTCTGCTTTCGCTTCAGCTGTTTCCGGAGCAGCTCCGTAAATTTAAGGAACGGTACAACATTTCTTACGTGAAGGAACGGGGCAAGCAGTACCTGCGTCTCCGGCGACATAAGACGATGATTAATTCGTTCTACTTCACGGAAGACATTTACGTGAACCCGACGGACTGGCGGTTTGAGAAGATTATTCTGGAAGACGCACAACGCTGGCATCGGATTGAAGCCACGAAATTTCAGGAGGTGAACGGGGTGACGTTGCCCCGGACGGTGCGTGTTTCCTCCCCGCAGTTCCGGCGCTCCCTGCCGTACGAACTTGCTTACAGTGTGCGGACGGGAACAGACATTCAACAAAGCATAAAACGCCCGGAGTGGCTCGATGACCCGGCGGTACCGGAGGTGTCGGACGTCAGCACGCAGGAAATACACGAACAGCTGGAGGAGGACGTCTCGGGTGAGTTCTACAAGAAACTGATGCAGGCGGCCATCCGTTATCGATACATGCTCGGGCCGTCACACTTCCATCCTCAGAAGTTCCAGACGTCGATCGACGTCGCCCGGAAGACGTTTCCGAACTCCCGGCTACTGAAAGCCTATAAAGACGGGATCTCATCCAGAACGAAGATATCGGAGGACCAGATGTACATCACGTCGTTTCCGACAATGAAGTCGTATGTTGTTCTTCCGTACATGAACTACGCGGCAGCTCATCGGGCCCGACGGGCGGGATACAAGAAAAAGGCGGGCAAATACCTGAAACCGATCCGGAATAAGTACCCCTATGACCGGATTCTTCCCCGGTACGAGGCACTTCAGGCGCTTCGGGATGTGGAGAAAGTGGAGGAGTTTGTCGATGTGCTGCGGCAATCCTACCTGGACGCTTCCGTCACACATTTTAGCAGCATGGTTCCCCCGGTGGTGCGTATATTGCGAAAACAGAAAGAATGGGTGGAGGAGGTCGAAACACTCGTTGAACAACATTCATCGCCACTGCTTCACCTGGTCCTGGCCCGGTATTATCAGCGTCAGGAGCAGTTCAGTCAGGCAAACAGGCATTACGGGGTCCTTGCCGATCAGTCGTACCTGACGTCGAATATCCGGTCGTATCTCCGTCAGGCCGGGTTTCGTGCGGAGTCGTTGGTGGAGCGGTTTCGTGATGAAATTACACAGCCGGGCATCCTGTTTCGGCTGGCACTGAAACGGTTTCAGTCGGGATCGGATGGGGAAGCGATCTCCATCGTTCACCGTGTCAAAACCATGCTTGAACACCCTGCGGAGTCGGTGCTCGGCTCCCTTGACGGTGGGGATATGAACGTGGATCAAGTCATCTCCGTTTGCACGTCCCTGCTTCGGCGCCTTGTGGAAAACGAGGAGCGAACCCTGGCGCGGGAAATGACGCAGAACCTCATTCGTCTCTATCATCTGTCCTGGGACCAGCGAACTGATTTTATTGCGTCGCTGTCGTCGATATTCGACGGGGAAACGGAGGAGCGATTTCAGATGGCCCGTTCCTTTGTTCTTGCCGGATCGCCGGGGGTAGTATCCGAATTCATGGAGCCCGGTGACTTCCGGTCGCACCTGCTTCAATCCATAGAGGAGGCCGATCCCCCTGAGGACGCTTCTCCGCTGGCACTCGCACACGCCGTCTCTCTGCAGCTTTACGAACAGCCGGATCAGTTGCGCACCTGTGTCCAGTTGCTCAAACAGGCGAAGGAACGGTTTGAGGAGACGGATACGAAAACACCCTATGTGCTGAATGCAATTGGGGATGCACACCTGCAACTCAAAGCGTACGGTCAAGCTGAGGATGCATACGTTCAGTTTTTGTCGCTGGTGCGCCGGAAGTACAAGCCCTCGTACTATTCGAGGAAGTTCCGTTCGGTCGCCCCTGAACGTGTGATCTCCGCGTTTCAGGGGGAGTTCGGCGAGGTGTCGGCGGATGCCCCGGCAATCGTGAAACTCGCATATGTCATGGAGCAGGGAGGACGTTCGGGAAACGAAATCAGACGCACGATCTCGCCGTACATCCGGCTTCATCGGTTCGGCCTGACCCCGGCGATGGCCCTGCTGATTGGCGGGCGGAAAAAACGGGCGCGCAAGCACCTGCTTATGCGATTTCAGCAAACCAGCGAGAAGCAAACGGGAAGGAAACTGATGAACGTGCTCGTCAGTTCCTTCAAGCAGCAGAAAAGATACGCCGCTGCTGCGCTTATTTACAACATGGCGATACGACGGTTAAAGATTGATTCGAACGACGTGAAAGAGAAGTACCGGAGTGTCAGGCAAAAAATAAACCGGCAGAAAATGATTGATCAATTGCGGAATCAGGATTACGGGACGCCCTCCCCCCAAACACGTACATACGTGAACCGTATGATTGATGATATGAAAGGAGCTGAGAATCCGAAACAGCGGATGAAGCTTGTATCGAAAATTATCAATTCCGGCCAGAACGTGGTTCCCGTTCTCCTGGACCGACTGGATACGTCCTCCGGCACGGTGCGCGGGCTGGTGCGAAAGATGCTCGAAACGATGCGTATGAGGCAGATTTATCGGGAGTTGTTTGGATTTCCTTCGGTACGCTCCAGGTTCTGAGAGATGTTTAGAGTAGTTTTCCCGGATAAATACGGCGTGTTTTCAGATCATGAATCGTCGACGTATCAGTAAAACCATGTCGTATCTTCTCCGACATGACACCGAGGGAATGGAGATGGATTCGGAAGGGTGGGTACATGTGGACGAACTGATCGAACGACTTGAGGGACGTAATTTGTCGGTGGACCCGGATCGCATTCGGACCGTCGTGGAACGGGATCCGAAAGGACGGTACGAGATCAACGGGTCGGAGGTGCGGGCGCGCTACGGGCATTCCCTGGACGGCGTTGATCCGACGCTGCCCTCAGCGGATGTGGAGGTTCTTTATCATGGCACGTCACCGGACGCGGCAGAAAGCATTTTAACGGAAGGGCTCCAAAAACAGGGCAGGCAGAAAGTACATCTTTCGAGCACGGTCGAAGAAGCGAGGAAGGTGGGGCAGCGGCACTGTCGTGAACCCGTCGTGTTACAGGTGGACGCACGAGGGGCACTCCAGGCCGGCAATCGCATAGAACGAGCCAGTGACGTGGTGTACGTCGCGGATGAAATCTCGGCCGACCACCTCACCCGCCTGGGAGGCTGCTGAAAAACCCCCGCAACGTCAGCGAAACGAGTTGCGTCGAAGAGCGCGGAGTCCGCCGCAGTCGATGCCATCAGTGCATCCGAGGGGATTACGTAGTAATTGTTCATTTCAAATAGCAACGAAAT
>CAYXQY010000145.1:1716-9445 GCA_964466525.1 uncultured Planctomycetia bacterium | reverse complement strand
GAACAAGAAGAGGAGACCTTTCTCCTGCCCTTTCATTCGGAACACGTCCATGCTCTCATTCATAAAAGCATTACCCGGATTCCATTGTCCGGATTTCACTCATCGCTTGTACCTTTATATACCCGTGATAAAATAATGAACACATTCTTCTACGTATATATTCAGAAAACGTCCGTTTACAACGACAGATTCCTCATGATTCAACGCTCCGCGGTACCTGTATACCTGATCCTTTTCGTGTTCTTCGTCGCGAATACATCGACAGCCAAACCCCCCTATACAGACGGAGAAGAACACCCGATTATGTCGGATTTCAGCCCGTACCTGATCGATCACCTGAAAAACGACACGGGCGAATCGTTTGCGTCTCTTTCCCGGGATGATCGGTTCCAGAAACTCGTCACAAAGCACAACCTCAAACTTCTGACCGGACCGATGCTAGGCCGGATGACCGGTACGTCCGTGGACGTATGGTTGCGAACACCGACGCCCGCAACCGTCCGGGTCATCGCAAAACCGACCGGTTCGTCCGACAGGACGATTCAATCACCTCCACGGGAAACACGGCGAAAAAAAGACCTGATTGCCGAGGTGCCCCTGATCGAACTCTCACCAGACACCTCATATCGCTATCAGGTTACAGTGGACGGCACACCGGTGTTTCCGGAACAGGATCGCCCCTCGTTCACCACCTACCCCCGCAAAGGACAGTCGGGCTCCTTCCGCGTCAGTTTCGCGGCCTGTTCACGATACATCCCGAAAAACGAGTACATCTGGAACCGGATTCAATCCTACGACCCCCGTGCGTTTCTGACACTCGGGGACAACCTTTATATCGACACCCCCCGAAATTTTAGCAAAAACCGCCTTCATTATTACCGGCGTCAGCTTCGACCGGAGTGGCGGAACCTGACGGCCTCCACATCCATCTACGCCATCTGGGACGACCATGATTTTGGAACAAATGATTCCGCGGGCGGCACGAACCCATTCCAGCCGGAGTGGAAACCGAAGGTCTGGAACATCTTCCGCCAGAACTGGATCAACCCGGGATACGGAGGGGGAGCCGATTATCCGGGGACCTGGTTTGATTTTTACATAGGCGACGTCCACGTCATCATGACCGACGGACGGTACTACCGGGATTTTGGAAAAGGGACCATGCTGGGCGAGCGTCAGTTAAACTGGCTGCTGGAAACAATCAAGAACTCCCGGGGCACCTTCAAAATCATCGCTTCCAGCACCCTGTGGACCCGAAATGCGCACAAAGGAGGGGCCGATTCCTGGTGGGGGGTAAAGAACGAACGGAAGAAAATCTTCGACACGATTGCCGAGCACGACGTGAACGGCGTGGTGCTGATCTCAGGTGACCGTCACCGGGGAGACGTATATAAAATGAAATGGTCGGGCGATTATCCCCTGTGGGAGTTTGAAAACGCCCGACTGACCAACATCCACCGTCACGGTGCTCGAGATCAGGCGCAGTTCTCATATTCTACCGGGGAGGACCTGCTGTTCGGGCTGTTCGACGTAAACACGTCCGCTCCGGATCCAACCTTAAAATATCGCCTGATAGCGGACAACAAAGAGCGGACGAAAACCGTTTACGAAAAAACCCTGAAGCTCAGCGAGATTTCGAACTGATCGGCCCGCGCTCCCCTGCGGAAACACGGGGACGAAGATTCCGTTCATGCAGGGGGAACCAGAAATCAGATCCGGTACAATCAGGGCTTGAGTACGAACACCTCGCCCGCCGACGCAAAGGATGCATTTCGTCCCATGCCCCTGTGACTCTTCAGTATCAAGTATCGACCCGTGACCTGCTGGTCGAACCGTACGACCTTGTGCTGTCGATTTGCTTCGAAGGTACCGCTTTTCACCGGCTCGCCCAAGGATTCCGGGTCATCGCTAACGAACACCTCGAATTTCGTGATCGTCCCGTTGATCGAATTATCCTGCCTTGGTACGTAAATGATTCCACCGGTGGCCCGGGATTTTTTCATGTCAATCACAAGGTGATGAGGTTGCGGATCGACCTCATCCTTAAATTTCGAGTGCCACCGGGTTTTCAAATCTCCGTCAAGCACGTTTGAAGGAACTTTATTGTTGTGATGGGATACACTGTCCGCGCTGGCCCCCCAGCCCTTTCGTGAGTGGACATTGTAATCGTTTTTGATCGATTCGAGGGAGAGCCTGAAAAACTCGCCGGTTGTTCTGACGGTTTTATTGCCCTCGTCCGTGGACTTAATCACGAGTTCTCCGATGGAACGAGGTCCGTTCTTGAGCGTTTCTTCGGAGATGCTCACCTTTTCCCTGGGCCTGTTTTTCGAACCGCGATGTGGATGGTTACCTATGTACCCTCCACCGTAATTCACGTTGAACCGGAACAGCTCCAGCTTCAATCGATCCGGCCAGACACTGCCGCGCAGGTAATTGGGATCATCCTGCGTCCCCCAGAGCGCGCCGTGCACAACCTGCCAGATGCCGTCCTGTTTTTTGACGGTCACACGATGATGTTCTCCGGCGAGGTACACGTCCACCCCGTACTCGACCATGGCCTGCCAGAATCCACTGTCCGTCCCTCCCTCCAGCATATTGGCGCTCGAATTCTTGCTGGCAACCGGACCGACCACCGGGTGGTGTCCCTGAACAATAAGGAAATCCCTGTCCTGGTGTTTCTTTAACTGACGTTTAAACCAGTCCAGTTGTTTCCCGGTAACGGTCTTCGAGAGGCGGTCACCGGCGTCCTCGAACTGGTCCGTGGAGATAACCGCAAGGTTCTCACGGGTGAACGAATACGCCCGTCCCTTCTTATGGGACGGACCGTTTTGAGGCATGTCGAAGATTTTCGCGAACTGGTTGCCGAACGCCGGATGCAGGTGCATTTTGGTCAACCCCTGATCATCCCCGTACTCGTGATCGCCAGGCGCAATGTACAGGTCAATGTTTTTGTCCTCAAACCGCTCCCTGAATCCGCCCCAGTATTTGTCGGTCATCCGACGGACCTGCTCCTTGCTGGACCACCATCGCGCATCCATGATGTCCCCGGCATTCAGTGTAAAAGCCGGTCCCTCCGTCTTCATTCCGTTAAGAAACCAGTCCATGGCATCCTCCCAACCCGGTTGCGGATAGGCAATGTTCCAGTTGTAAATGTCCGGGACACTGGTAAATCGAAACGTTGCGTCGTTTTCCGACGTCGGAAATTCAAACTCCTGTTCCTCCGTGTCGTTCGACGACGGCGCACCTGCTGCCGTTCCCTGAACAACCCCGATCGAAATAACGAGCACAGCGACGGTTACCGACCGAACGATCTCACGGTATTTCATGTTTACCTCCAGAATTGATGAACATTGATATCGACAGGTGATGGGTCAAACATTCAAGGGGAATTCGGGAACCGAAAGCATCCTTCTTTCGTACGACACCTGCATTCCTTCCCGTTCCCCGAATTTTCAACCCATTATATCGAAAATGCAAACGGGTTCGTTTCATCGTCACGATGATGTTTTCCACATGGTGCCCTTTCCTGCCCATGATCTGTCAGCTTTCTGAACGGTGAAGCCTCATCCCCCTTGTCCCAATGTCTCCAGAACGGAAATTCACTCGTCCGAGCGCTTCGCGTACTGAATGAGGCAGATCCATTTTTCCGCGTCCTCATCCTGGTACGCCAGAAAACTCTTTGCGTGCAGGCCCTCCGGTCGTTCTCGTAACTTGGTGAAGCATTTCCCCAGGTGGGTGTCGGCAAACTCCTCCCGACGGACGGACTCCTTCATGCCGGTCATCTCCATGATGGCGGTAAACAGGTCGCTTCTCGTCAGGATGCCAACCAGTTCCTCCCCGTCGACCACCGGCAGCGACCCGACGCGTGCTCGATACATCTGTGAGGTCGCCTGTTCAAACGGAAGATCGGGCTCTACCGTCAGCGGGTCGGGCGTCATCGCCTCCCGCACTTCCGCCCTGTTGACGGGGACTTCCTCCTGAATGTTGTCAAAATTCCGAAGGAGGTCCCCCCGACTGATCACGCCGATCAGCCTGCCGTCCTCCATGACCGGCAGCTGTCGCACCTGTTCGGACATGATGGTATTCCACGCATTTTCCGCCGGTTCGTCCGCTCGTACCGTCAAAACGTCTTCCGTCATCCAGTCCCTGACACGCATACCTCATCCTCCTGTTCTTAATTACATGACAGATTGTACATTATTATAACAGAAACTGCACAACTGATTTATCAATTCAGCACCTGTCTGTCAGATGCCCTTCGAGTAATTCCGACCGGGCCACTGCGGTCCCGCGATCATACGAATACGTGTAAGGTGAGGGGTTCTGCTGAAGCAGTCGGCGTACTTCTCTGGTACGTCACCTGATCCGCTCTTCGAACTGTTGGAGACTGATCAGGAACCAACAATCCACTGATCATTTGATTCCATCCCGGAAGAACTCTGATGGAGAACCACCGGCTGTAACAGAATCGCCTCCACAGGCACCTGTTGCTTCAAGTTAATGCAATACGACGGACTCCCATGCCGTCTCCAACGCCGTTCATTCCCGGGGGGTGACCCGAACAACGCCCTCCAGTCCCACGTCCTCATGTTCGGGAGACACGTAGCGGTACGTCCCCGTCGGGACATTCGCCGTAAATTTCACCGACCATTGATCCCCCGGTTCCGTCAGTTCCGGGGATTTCAATGTGCCCTTTTCGGACAGAACTGCTCTTCCCCCTTCGGGATATGACTGAAAAACAATGGTGAAAGACCCCTCGTCCTTTAGTTTCCACTGGACCGTATCCCCATGCATCACCGCCAGCCGGTCCGGTTCCATTACGAACGAAAACCCCTTGCGTTCGATGGTTACGGTAACTGTTTCCGGCTCTCGAACTTGCTTCTGCTCCGGGTCTCCGGTGCGTGAACGAAACATGGAAAAAACAACCAAAACAACGACAAAACCGCCCAGCAACACGGCTCCCGCCGTCCCCCAGTTGACGTAATCACTGATGTAATCGCTCATGGTTTCTATCTCCTGAATTTTACACATTAACCGTACAAACACTGCTTCGTTCGTATGACAACCATTTCAATCATTTCGAGCCGAGCAGCATCTGAACTGTAAACCCGGTCGTACCGGCCCCGTCCTCCCCTCTCACGTACGGACAGTCCGAGTGGCCGGAGGGGGCAATCCAGTATAACTGTTCATTCCGTGTACACCTCATGATCCGTACGGGATCGTCCTCTCCGTGACCGGTCACTTCCAGCAGGGTGCGCAACGAACTGGAGACGGATTGGAACCGGTGGCGTTTCACGGTCAGTTCTCCCGCCTGTTCTGTACGTTCCGCGGATCGTTTCAGTTCGTCGTACATGTGTGTTACCTTTCGTTTCTTCTCCGTGTCCAGTTCGCTGATCGACAGGTCAAGCCGATTGACGATTGTCCCGATCTGATGCAGATACCGATCGGCTTCACCGGTTTTCCCGTGAGCCAGGACCTGACTGGACCGGGTGTACCGTCTGAGGAGAAGACTGTTCGTCTCCTGAATAATCCGGCCTGATTCGTAGGTCGGGACGTGTTCATCGATACGTTCCAGGGTCCACTCCTCCCGTGAGCCCACGAGTCCGAAGGAACGCGTGTCCTGATCAACAGCCGCACGAACCTGTCCGGTCCCGGGCCGGTAATCAAACGTGACCCGCACCACCGCATTTTTCAAAAAGCCCAGATGAATTCTCCGTTCAAGTTCATAGCGATACACCCTCCGTGTGGTCATCGGAAGTTGAACCTGTACCGTTCCGACAAAGGTCAGGGTCCATCTGCACGTGCCGGAGTCCGTGATCCGATCCGATTCAAATCCGGACACGTCCACCGTGGACGAGCCGTTTATCCGGGACCGGGAAGGCGGGGTTTGCGCGGGCAGAAGGGGGACCGGTGGATCATACGTGACTCGCCGTCGATTCATCAGATCGATTTCACCGGTAATGAAAATACCGTCCTCCGTCTGCTCCAGCACATGTTTGACCCGTCCTTCTTTATGCAGTACGTACCGGTTTTCTCCATTTTTCCGAACGGTGAACGGAAGTTCCTCCGGAACATGCCCCTCTTTCTTCAGCAAAAAATACCCGGATCGATCGGTCAGGGGAAGGAGTTCGGTGGATTGATAGGAAGCAGTTGTCTCCTGCTGAACACGTTCCCCGGAACGGGCCGGCTCCTGCTCCCGGAGCTGATCCATCCCGGAAACAGAAGCCGGCAGGAAGACGGACCCGGTCAACAGTGCAATCCACAGTGCGAACGATCGTTGCAGGTTCATGAATGCCTCTAACCCTGTGTGGAACCCATAAGAAACTGAACCGCATGGTCCTCGTGTCCGTCTCCGCCGTTCACAGTATACGGACACTTCGTTCCCTCGTCCCGCGCAAGCCAGCGAGACACATCCGCCCCGGCACACTGCATCACCCGAACCGGTCCGTCAAGCGCGTGACCCGTGGCCTTCAGGAGCGCAGCGAACCCAGTTGATACCTGTCGTAATTCGGTCCGCTTTGCGGCGGCGTCCGCGGCCTCTATCGTTTGATCAACCCGACGATCAAGCTGATCGACCAGCTTCTGGACCTTTTTCTGCTCGTCGCTCCCCAGATCGGTGATCGACAGATCAATCCGATCAATCAACCGCTTCATCTGTTTGAGATACCGGTCCGCCCGAGACGTTTTTCCATCCGCCAGTGCGTCGCGGGCACGGGTGTACCGTTTGAAAAGCACCTGGTTGGCGTCCCGAAACATGGACCCGGCCTGATACGACGGCACGGATTGTTTCACCACGGGAAATTTCCATGAAACGGTCACCTTATCGTACGCCGTAACAATCCCGCCCAACGCGGACGGCGGCTTAATGTCAAAGTCCGTCATCTTGAGGTCGGTTTCGCCGGTGGAGACCAGTCGCCCAGGTGCAACCTGTTTGACGTCCATCTCGAGTGTCACCGTGCGGGGAACACCGGCAACGGACAGATCCCCCGTCGTTTCGACCCGTACCTGCTTCGAGCCGGTTTTGTTTTGGAGTTGCATGCGGTTCGGTTCGTACGAGATATAGGGATGGTTCTCGGCGTCGAGGGCTTTGTACATCTTTTCGTTCAGGCCCTCTTTCTCCCCCTTGATCGTCTTAACGGGAAATCGTACCTGTCCCTCCTTGTAGGTAAATGACAGTTGATTCCCCCGTACAAGGGATTCCGGAGGTCCGTTTTGAATCGTCGCATTCCCCTGTGCTCTGTTCCCCTCCACGCTCCATGCATGAAGAGAGGAGTCCCCATCCACTTTGACCGTAGCCGCCGTCTCATCCGCGGTGTAGCGGACGAGGTTGCTGTTGTCGGTGTCCGTCTCCTGTGCTTGAATTGAAAGGAGCGTCGAAAGAACAAAGAACACCCCAGCGAAAAGGGCTGGGGTGTTCCGGGTGACGTACAGGTGTAAGTTTCTCATGATGAACCTCACGGTAACGAGTATTTAAAACGAGAAGGAGAATTCCGAGATAATGCCGCTGAACGACGGATCACGCCAGGCGTCAACACCGCTGACCTGCCGTCCCGAGGCGTCGAAGCTGCTGTACTGCTGGTGGACCAGTTCCGTCTTGAACAGGATGGATTCGGTCAACCAGTATCCACCGCCGAGCTGAAAACGGTCGACCTGACCGCTGGAGCTGACGGAGGATCCACCGCCGGACGTCACGAGCTCGTCCGCAAACGCGGCACTGTACCGGGCCGCC
>CAYXQY010000145.1:0-1706 GCA_964466525.1 uncultured Planctomycetia bacterium | reverse complement strand
GAGGCGGTCCGTGAAGTGGTATACGCCCTCAACTGTGCCGTAAATCCAGTCTTCCTCGGGCGACCCTCCCAGGGATCCGTTGGCGTCCTGGTCCTGGTAGGAACCGACGTTCCCGTACAGTTCGAACGAGCCGGTCCGGTAGGTGGCGTCCGCCTGCAGGGCCGTTACATCCTGGCCGCCCTGAAACAGAACCTGGCCCGAATCAGCTCCCCCACCGAGAATACCCTCGTATACCCCACCGGTGTCACGAAGACCGGTCAGGAGGTTGGAGGAATCTCCACCGGTCGGGAACCCGGGACCGTTGCCGGACTGATCGACGCGATAGGCTGAAACCGACGCACGCAGTTCCTCGGTCAGGTTCGTCCACACTTTCGGCAGAACCGCCAGTGAGGAACCGGACTGAAAACTCGTTGTCGGATCTCCGCTGGACACGTTCACCAGCCAGTTGAGCCTGCCGGGCTCACTGCTTGGTGAGCTGTTCATCACGGACACGCCGGTTTCCGCGGCGCGACCGTCCACAACGGAGTTTCCGATTAACGCGTTTCGCTGGGTTGCTCCATTGTTGGTTCGGCGATAGATGTGGTCACCGAACGGCAGTTCATATTCCCCCGCTTTCACGTCGATGTACTTCATCAGGGTGTTCAGGGGAGCCGGACCGCCCGGAACCCGGCGGAGCAGCATGTAGCCTTCGTCGCCGAACATTTCACTGTGGTGACGCGAGGAGATCAACCAGTTCATGTACACGTCCAGATACGGGTCCTTGTTCGCCCGGTCATCATTGAACGTGGCAAGGAACCGGACGTTTCCCAGCGCCTGCTGAAAGTCGGGATTTACGCCGGATAGTTCAGTTCCACCGCTGAATGCGTCGTCATGGTCCAGTGCCTGAAACCGACCCACGGTGTCGACACCCATGTAGAAGTCCAGCGGGCCGGCGCGACCGATCCGCAGATTGAACTCCTCACGGTCACCGGGTTGCATGTTACTTTTCGCACGCTGCCAGCCCGGGGTCCAGTCCTGTTCGGGAAACAGTTCGGCCCCCGAACCCTGCTCACCCTGCTGGCGCTGCTGCTCGACTTCCTCCTCGACAAAATCAACTCGATCCTTGATGGTATCAAGCTGATACTGCAGTTTCTTCACCTCCTTCTGTAACTCTTCTTTCGATTTTCCTTCGTCCTCCTGTCCGTAAATGAAACCGGACATCAACACGAGCACGAAGGCCGATAGGAACACGTCGGTCACGGAAAGATCACTCCCGATCCATCGTTCCTGGTTGCTGGTGTTCATGGTCACACCTCAGAAAATCAAGATGAAACTCGAAGTCGAATGTATTTAACGCAACAACCATACCAGAAAACACAAAACCAACAACACCTTTTAAAATCCACCGGTTTTCGGTGTGAAAACAGATTGGATACATCAGATAACCACCATGACCGGGTTCAAGAATAAAAACGTTTCACCTTTGAAACACGGTTCGACGGGAAACGTCTTACTTTTGCAACACAACATCTTACCTTTGCAACACCCAGACATTTTCGGGGAACCTGAACTACAACCAATGCAACAAACCCGGAGCGTCTGCCTAGCTGCAAGGTCGTTAGAGGAGGGGTACTTAGCTGACACACGCCGTGGAGCAACAGGACACAAATCCCTAGGAGCCTGCTGAAAAACCCCCACCCAATCCAGCAAAAATATGTAATAGAAGG
>CAYXQY010000144.1:0-9488 GCA_964466525.1 uncultured Planctomycetia bacterium | reverse complement strand
CGAGAGGGGAGGATGCCCCAGTGTTCTGGGCGCATCCCTTCCCTACTCTACTCTATTTAATAAAACCCCACCAGGTACTGTTGTCCCACATCTGACCATATCCCGGCTCAAAATCCAGCCCACTTTTTCTTGCGGCCGTCCGTCCCGCCGACCAGGTGAGCCGATTCCCTTTTCCTTTATTCTGTACCGTAAAATTCAACCGTATGCGATCTCCCGGCTGATGCGGTATTTCATCCAGTTCGGACCAGGGAAGAGCCACCTCGTAAATGTACCCGTCACCCTCACGTTTTACCTTAGCTTTTGCTCCTGGCACTTTACAGTTTTTGGACATCCATTCGTAATTGATTGGAAACGGATGGAGAAAATAGAAGTCCGGAGTCCGCATGCGCATAACCTCCGTATTCCCGTTTTTGGTGGGATAAATCATGTAAAGATAATCCGTGTTCAGGTGCGCGGCAAAGCGGTGAAGAGGGTGGTTCGGAGGATACAGTTCATACTTCGGTTTGTACGGTTGATCATCCGGACCGGTTATCGATAATTGAATATGATCACCGTTTTGACCCGGAAGCGGACCGGCCTGCACGTACGTGTAGTCATACGGTTCCTTCTGAAATTCGTGAAGGTTTTCCCCGGACAGCATGGACGGAAGGATGTTTTTTGACCCGTCTTTTACTCGAGCCATCATGTATAAATTGTTATCGTCCGCCGCGTACGCAAACTGCGCCGTAAAATCCCCTTTGATCTGTGTAAGTTCTTTCCAGGGAAACCAGTCTTTCTGCTGTAATCCGGACGCACCTGTTTTGCTCAATAGAACGGGTTTTGAAATATTCTTCCACTCAGAAACATCCCCATCAATTTCAGGGGTTCCACGGGCAATGATGGATTCATGAATGGTCTCCTGAACATTTGTCTTCCCATGATCCGTTTCCACACTCACCCTGACGGCAAACTGATTCCCTTCCGTTGTTTTTCCGGACACGGGAATTTCTATGGTTTTGTGTTGCGCGGCGGAGAGCGTAACGGATTTCGATGACTGATCAAGGTTCAAATTCTCCGCGTCCAACCTGACCGTTCCGGAAATCTCCTGTCCATACGCGTTGTGCAATTCGACCGGAATGGAAGCCTCCTTTCCGACCTGCTCTGTCATATCGTGAACGAAAATTTCAACCGGTCGCAACTCTTCGTACCGGGCCTCCGAAAGACGTTTCTCAAATGTGTCCACCGATCCTTTAAATTCGATGAACTGCGGTTCCTGAGTAACCTTGAGCGTCCGCTCCCCTCCGCTTCCGGTTCGTACCTGCTCCCTCGGATTGCCGAGGATATTATACACCCGATAGTCGTCGCCACCGGACAGATGCATCGTCACATCATCCCCCAGAAACTGGCTACGAAACGCCCCCTGTTTCGAGGTTTTCGCTCCTTTCATACTGGAAAGAACGGCGGCCACGTGTCGGTTGTCCCCCTCAAACAGCAGGACAAACGGCGGACGTTCCGGGTGAACGATCTTTTTGAAGGAAAGCCCCTCGAGCATTTTTCGGGTGGCGGCGGTCCATGTCGCCGTGGGCGTTGGGTTGCCGTCCCTGTCAAAAAACATCTGATCGTTGTACAGGCTTACTCGATCACCACCGGCGGCAAAGTAATACAGCGCGTGGCGAACAGACGAGGCATCCCCTTTCCAGGCCAGCCAGGTTTCGGTTTCCCACACTTCCGTGTCGTACTCGTTTGCAAGGGAGAAGGAATATCCGGTGGAGGGAGAGGTGTAGTGAGTGGTTATAGCATCAAGGGAATCGCCAAGTCCAGCTGCAAACAGTTTCCAGTTCGTGTTATGCGGAGAATCCGCCGCAAGCATTTTGATACTCGGATCCGCCTCGTTTACCGCATCCCGAATCTCCCTGTAAATCTCGCGGTAATGAGTTCCGGTGGACTTCCAGCCGGTAATTCCGCCTCCTTCCCAGGGTTCATTCCATACATTCGAAGCCCGAATTACATCCTTGTATCGCTTGTAGAACATCTTATGGGCTTTTCCGAACAGGGGTAACATCTCCCTGCGGGGCGAGTAATCCGTTTTGATCGTCCGGTTCTTGAAGTTCACATCTTTCAAATTCTTGTTCACATCGAGACCCTGATCCCACCCGGGACCGCGCATCCATTTTGGAACCGGCCCCACTGCATGGGCCACGAGCAGGCCGTTTTCGCGGAATGCGTCGTACATCTTATCGCTTTCACTCCAATCCACTTCTCCTTCTTCGGGCATCCAGGTCCCAACGAAGTTTGCGTGGCGGATCCAGTCAATGCCCATTCGCTTCAGGCCGTTCAATCCCACGTCTCCGTCAAGATCGGTCCCGCGAATATAATATTTCCCTTTGCGAATCCCAAGGTGATACGAACTTAAAAACCGACCGTCGGGATTAAATTCCCCAACATTTCTGGGGGGAACCATGGACACGGATCCGAGATATTTATACCAGCGCTTCTGTCCGTCCTCAAGAAGCAGGGTAAACCCAATCGTTCGGTTCTTTTCATCCGGAACCGAAACACTGATCCGGTCACTTCCTCCGGACAGGTTCAAATTTACGGATTTTTCACGAAGCCGTTTCACTTCCGTAACCCGGGTATCCGCGTTCCAGTTATTTCCTCCAAGCGTGTCCGCCATCCGGAGTTTCTGAATAATAAGTTTCCCGGACAATGATTTTCCGGATGGTCCCTCAACTGTTATTTTGGCCGTCGGATCGCTGTTGGTAAAATGGATCTGATGATTTTTGCCGGTTTTCAGCGATGCACTTACCCCTTCGATCGCCGGACGGAGTTGAATGCTGGAAACGGAACCTTCCCACTCCGGTTCAATGACCGGACGGGGTAAATTATCAAATGCCGACCCGCCTTTTTTTGGGAACAAATACACGGACATCCGTATTATTTTTCACGTTCAGGGGCATTGTGTAACGGAAAATTCCCTTGCCGGAGGAGCCACGGTCTACCGTCCAGTACGGAACGTAATTTACGTTCCAGTCTCCCCGTCCCATCTGCTGCACAATCTCATTCCTGTCCAGCCAGACACTATACCGAATCGCCTTCGTTCCCAACCCGGGGGGGACGGTGGCTTTCATTTCCAGATAATATGTACCGGCTCCGGGATTCTCAACCGATCGAGCCTCACTTTCCACGCCGGTCGGTTGAGGATGAGGAATCCGATCCTGGGCCGTTACAGCACCGAGAATCAAAACAGGCAAAATGGAAGAGAGGATTGCGGTAATACTCCGACTCTGAATGTTCATGAAATGATCTCCAGTAGTATTGAGAAAAAAATATATACGTCAATCGAACGTTCCCGCTTCTTTGCAGTATTAATACGATCCTACATTTGTAATTACTCACCGACCATGCAAATCAGATTAAAGTTTTCACGATCAAATTTCCAAATACAAAAATATGGAACTTGACCCGAAAATTCGCACCCTACCGGCCCACATTTCGCACCCTTCCGGGTCAGTGGAAATCTTTTTTCGGCTTGATCCAGTCTGTTCTGTCCAGATGTATTTAAATTTTGCTCCTCCGATCCACCGAATGTAATATTCGGTAATTCAGGCCACCAATTCCTTTGAAGAAGTTATGGTGAAGGTACACAATGATGGTCCCGCTCCCGTCATCAAAGAAGTCTCCGATGAGATCGGGATTGGCGAGGTGGTTGATGATCTGACTGAGTGGGATGCCTCATAGTGCCCCTCTCCCCTGGACAGCGTGTCACCTCCCTTATCATGAATACGCTGGAGGATCGGTCCCCTCTGTATAAAATTGAGTCTTATATGAAGGATAAGGATGTTGAGAAGTTGTTTGGGGACCACATCGAAGCCGGTCATTTCAACGCTGACGCACCTGGGCGGGCACTGGATAAGCTGTACGAGGCGGGGCCGGCAAAGCTGTTTGGATCGGTGGTCTCTCGGCTGCTGATTGACGAAGATCTGCGGATCGAATCCCTCCATGGAAACACCACCAGTGTCCCCGTACAGGGCGAGTTTCCGGACGTGGTGGAGAAGAACCTCAACATCACACACGGGCGGACGAAGTCCGTTGAATGCAGGAAGTGCCTTAATGGCACTTCATCGTTCAACGCAAGGACAACCGTCCAGATCTGAAACAGTTCAAATACGGTCTGGCGGTGACCCCGGATGGGGTTCCCGCTTAGGCGACGGTAGACGGAGTAGGTGATTCGGACAAAACCTGGAACTACGAATTTCTTGCCCTGCTGGTGTACAGCATTATACAGTTCCTAAAAGAGGAGGAAGAACCGATGTATCTTGTCGGAGGAGCAACAAGTCACAGGCCAACCGGGCGTCGTGTGATTGAGCGGTTTGCCCGGATGAAAGTCGTTTGTGGGGGAGGTGGTCAAACCCGACAGTTCCCGAATAATTTGGAGATTCCTGAACGAGTCTTTGACCTCCATGGTGTAAAGGTTGACGTGTACCTGGAAGGATAACAATCAGAAAAAGCTCAAGTATTCGAATGAACCGATATTGGATAGATAAGCACTAAAATTTCCGAACAAATCGAGAAAACCAGGAAAGACGAGAGCGAAAAATACCGCTCATTCGACATGAAATCAAAATTTATCCGGAGTTTACCCTCAGGGTGCGGAATTTGGGGTCTGTGGCTTCGACGGTTAATTTGTGGTCGCCGGCGGTCATCTCCATCAATTCCTCGTCGGTGCGGTCGTAATCCAAAGCGCCCAGTCGGAAGTTGAAGGAAGATTAAACGTATGATTCGCTGCTGAAACCGTTTCGAATTTTTGTTCATTGTAAGAGGATGCCGTATTCACCGCAATCACGTTCATCTCGCCCGGTGCACCCGACAGGTCTACCTGTATGGAAGAGGTCCCTTCTTTGTAAACCACATAACGCTCTCCTGAATCATCCTTCAACCCCCAGCCATCCGTTATTCCGTTATTCCGTTGGTAATCCAGTCGGAATCGATCTTTTTCCATCCAGAATTTCTGGTGGGTTCGAAGCAGTTCCGGATTCGGATAGGGATGGTCGCCACCGTACGCCGAACAGGTTGTGGGATAATTTCCCCAGAAACCCATCATGCCGTTGGCTATCGACTGTTTCCACAAAAAACGACGCGTGGTTTTCATATCCAGACCGTCGTCCGGTCTTAGATAGGTGTGTCGTTCCTCATACAACTCCGGCTTGCCGGAGGTCTCATTCATGTCACTAACAATCTCACTGTAGGATCGGACGAAGGAATCCGATATTGATCGGGCGGAAAGGTTGGGGTGATCTCGTCCTCGCGCCCACAGCATATGATCCCATCCAGAATGATTATTTAAAAAATTTGCCCATTTACCAACCTGATCACTGGAAACCCATTCTTCCAGGTCAAAACCATACCCCATCACCCATCCCGGAAGAGGTCCGAGGCGCGCGGCGATATACCTCTGGATACGGCGGTCCACTTTGCCGTTGATACCGCCCTCTAGACCGATCGGGGTCCACTTGCGGGCTTCGTCACCCCACGCCCAGAAGTGAACGTACAAACCACGCTGGTGTGCCTTGACAATCAGATTCTCGAGCGCGTTGAACGTTTGCAGACTTGGTTCCTTGCTGGCATGATCTTCGTAACTCATTGCATGGGCCTTCAGCCATTGATGAATGACGTGGAAAAAAACACCGTTCATTCCCATCGATTCCACTTCATCCAGGTAGGCCGTAAGTTTATTCAAATCGGTGATCGTCGGTTCGATATCCGTCCAGCCACATCCACCCTGTGTACCGAAATCGACCTCGTTCATGTAGGTCTTCGGAAGAAACCCCTCCAGATCATTCGGTCCGTCATCCATACGCGCAAATTGATCGCCGTTTGAAACAATAAACCCGTAAGCATCCGAGTCGGAATTTGAGCTAACCTTGACCGTCCCGGTGTGTCCATCCAGGTCCGAATCACTGCTGGACGTGGTGAACGACCAGATACCCGTGCGGGTTCCGGTAAACCGGAATTTCCAGGTATTGTTTCCGTCATAGAACATCTCCGTGGTACGAGTTGTCTCCGAGCTGCTGTGTTTGAACGTAACCTCCGCCACCAGATCAAAGGGATTTCCCGACCACGAATCATTTTCAAGACTCCATTCTTCGTATTCCCACTGCACCGCGTTTCGATCTGAAAAGGTTGTTGCAAAGACGGATCGGAACGTAAAAAGGTTTATCGTTCCGATGATCATCAGAATGAGAATAGCATTCAATACGGACCGATTGTGATTCTTCAACAAATTGTAACTCATGGCTTCTTTAAACTGAACGCAATGAGATTTACCGGGCGAGAACACTAATATCGTTCGAAGATAAAGATCGTTCATACAATCGAACGTCACGAATACGACCACTGAAATAATATACCAGGGGAGTTGAGGATCGATCCAGAGATCTTTCCTGGCTGGCTCCAACAACAATCGGTTCGATATTTCCCTCTCCTCCGGAGTTCGTACCAAGTCCTCCCGTACAGGATTTTTCTCCTGCCAGAGAACCATTAATAAACACCTTCATTCCCTTGTTTCCCCAGGTAACTGCTGCGTGATACCATTGTTTCGGATCGGACAGGACTGATTCTGATTTGAAAAGATAAATGTTCTTCGGTGCTCTGAAGAGGCACAAAACGTTTCTGCTTCTCGACTGTTATCGGGAAACGTCCGCCGGTATCATAACTCTCCGAATCTTTTGAAACAATGCCCTGTCCAGAGACCAAATAATTCGTTTTGAACCAGACCGAAGCGATTCCCTCATTAAGAAGGCATCTCTGCGTATGAGGAATCTCGATGCAATCATCTTTTTCATCAAACGCGACGGCCTTCCCTTCTCTCTCACTTGTGGTTACTTGAGAATTCCACTTCGCCACACCATTGTTTTTGAAAGAGGAGTGATCAGGAACCGTTGAACCATTGATGGCATCAAGGGGCCAGTATCCTACCAGTCCTTCTTCAGGCCCAAATTTCGCACCCTTCCGAGTGAGCGGAAATCTTTCTTCGGTTTGACCAAATCTATTCTCTCCGGAAGTTTTTAAATTTTGCTCCTCCGATCCACCGAATGTAATATTCGGTACTTCAGGGTACTCAATTCCACTGGAGGAGTTATAGTGAAGGTTCACAATGACGGTCCCGCTCCCGTCATAAAGGAAGTCTCCGATGAGATCGGCTTAGGCGAGGTGGTTGATGATCTGACGGAGTGGGACTCCTCACATTGTACCCTCTCCCCCGGACAGCGTATCACCTCCCTTATCATGAATACGCTGGAGGATCGGTCCCCCCTGTATAAAATGGAGTCTTATATGAAGGATAAGGATGTTGAGAAGTTGTTTGGGGACCACATCGAAGCCGGTCATTTCAACGATGACGCATCTGGACGGGCACTGGATAAGCTTCACGAGGCGGGTCCGGCAAAGTTGTTTGGATCGGTGGTTTCCCGGCTGCTGATTGACGAGGATCTGCGGATCGATCCCTTATGGAGACACCACCAGTGTCCCCGTACAGGGCGAGATTCCGGACGCGGTGGACGAGAACCTCAACATCACACACGGACACAACAAGGACAACCGTCCGAACCTGAAGCAGTTTAAGTACGGTTTTGTGGTGACACCGGACGGGGTTTCCGTGGAAGGATGATCCTTATCAACACGAATAACCCGTTTCGTCGAAATCTTCTTACAGGGGTCTTACGGCTTTTCTGGTTCATCCGGCGGAATTAAAATAGACACAGCTTTCAAAAGATTCAGCGCTGGAGACATGAAACGATATCAACTGAAGATCGAACTGTTCCGTGTGCAGCCCGAGATCTGGTGGAGAGTGGACGTGCCAGAACCCATCAGCCTCCGGGGTTTACACGATATCATTCAGTACTTGTCTGGCTGGACCGACATGCATCTGCACGAGTTCAAGATTGAAAGTAAAACGTACGGATTGCCCGATCCGGAATACGATCAAACGGACGTATTCGAAACTACCGTATCCGTTGAGGAGGCACTTCCGGATGTCGGTAACACATTCGAGTACATTTACGACTTCGGTGACAGCTGGCGTCACAAGATCACCGTGGAGGAGGTCGAGGATGTTGATGAGAACGAACCGCCCGTTTGTCTGGAGGGAGCAAATGCGGCACCACCAGAGGATGTCGGAGGCTTTCCCGGATACGCCCAGTTTCTGGAAGCCATCAACGATCCAGACCATCCCGAGCACGAACGGTGGATAAGCTGGATCGGCGGGGCGTGGGACCCGGAGGAATTCGATCGTGAGCTGTTTAACGATGTCTTAGAAGACACACGCTGGGAGAACCGTCTACCGGTTGATGACGCAGACGAGTACGGTCTGAACGGACCTGTGCCCGGTGTATAGAGCCCTGGTCAAAAGACGGAAGAGACTGGCGTTGAAAGGGAACTGAGGCGCACGTGCGACTGTCCTGTATTCTTTGTCTGCTGGAAGGCAGTAAGCAGAAGAGGGGAGGATTTACTTAATAAAACACATATTATATTAACCATCACCACCAAACTATCGAATTTCGCCGCAACACTGATTTACATATACAAATAATACACATTGTCTATCCGTTACTTATAAAAATTTCAAGCCATATGTGCCCTCCCATTGACGTCAGCTTTTCAAAACAGAAACTTCGTGTCTTATGATACCTTCGTCGTTATATCCGTCAATATTCAATGGAGGTTTTTCGTGGCACGTTTTCACATGCTGTTCTGCCTCATCGGTCTTCTCCTGTCCTCTGCCTGTCTGTACGCTGAAGAAGTGAGGGTTACCAGTCTACAGGAACTGGCCGGATACACCGACAGGAGCGGGAACGTTGTCCGCATGAAACCAGGGCGGTATCACATGACGGATTACATTTCGCTGGACCGGATTAAACAGCGGCGGGAAAACGAGCAGTATCCGTTCCTGACTTTTTCCGGGAGCGACAACGTCTTTGATCTGCGTGGTGTCACGATCGTGTTCGATACTCGGCTCCGCGAGAAGCTTGATCCACCCCTCCACACGCCGGAGTTCGTGCTATCCGGCGATAACAACCACCTCAAGGGAGTTTCCATTGTCAACAGGGGGAACGGGTCATCGGATGGAGGGAACGTGCTTGCTGTCACCGGGAACGGAAATACCGTGAAAGATGTGAACATGCTCGTGCGTGGTTCCTATCCGTATGGGTACGGTGATTTGCTGGGGTTCGGCGGAAAGCCCCACCAGCAGCTTCTGGACGAGGACGGGAACCGGTTGATCGACGTGGAGAAACACAGCGGCGTGATGATTGGTGGAGACCGCAATCGGTTCATCGGCTGTCACATCAAGATGCGTTCCCTCGGGCATGCGTTCCACATCCACGGGGCGGATGATACGGTCTTCCGAGACTGTCACGTCGAAGGAAAGATGCGTCCGACGGATGAGATGTTGGAAGAGACGTCCGGACCGGCGTACGAACATGACTTTCGGGCGATCCCGGCCCGGGGCGGAA
>CAYXQY010000143.1:9017-9494 GCA_964466525.1 uncultured Planctomycetia bacterium | reverse complement strand
AATGGTCGTATCAATCTCCGATCGGGTGGATCAGCTGCAGGAGGAACTGATTCCGAAACTTCCGGACGACGCGCTGGAGACAATTCAGGATACCACGAAGGAACTCGTGGAATCGGGGATTTCCGAATCCGCTGTCGGATCCGGTGACCCGGCCCCGGACGTTCAACTAACCATTTCAGCGGGCGATAAGAAAGGGGAACACTGGACGCTTTCGCTTGCGCTGGAAACGGGACCCGTGGTTCTCAGTTTCTACCGAGGGGGCTGGTGACCGTACTGCAATGTAGAGCTGGATGCTCTACAGGACACGTACGACGAAATTACGGGGGCCGGAGCCTCCATCGTCGGCATTTCGCCCGAACAACCTGCGTTTGCTGAGGATACGCACGAACGGCACGAGCTGTCCTTCCCGCTGCTGTTCGACGAGGGAAACCGGGTCGCACGATCGTACGGCCTGGTCTTCGAACTTGCGGAGGAACT
>CAYXQY010000143.1:0-9007 GCA_964466525.1 uncultured Planctomycetia bacterium | reverse complement strand
ACCGGTATTTGAAAACGTGCTTGACGTGGACATTACCGAGTACAACGGCGATTCGTCGTACGAGCTGCCCATGCCCGCAACGTACGTGGTCGACCCACGCCAGAAAGTGGTGGACTGTTTTGTACACGAGGACTACACGAAGCGGATGGAACCGGTGGACATCCTCGATGCCTTAGTACGAGCGAACAGGGCGTCATCCTGAAGAGCCATTGCTCCCCTTTTCGTACGGATCAAACAACCCGGCGTATGTTCGCACGATATCCCGGAATGACTCGGCGTCGATCAGGTCGTCGAACGCGTCGAAGTCCATCCGTTCGACGTCTCCCGGTGTTCCGTCGTTCCGCAATGTATCGTACACCTCTCCGAGGGTGTGGGCCACGCTGAAAATCGCCGCCAGGGGGAAGACGACGACGTCGAATCCGATCTCCTCGAGCTCGTCGCGGTTCAGGAACGGTGTCTTCCCTCCTTTTATCATGTTGGCAAACGTGGGGGCGTTCAGTTCCGTCGTAATGGTTTGCAGTTCCTCCCGGGATTCCGGTGCTTCGACAAATAACACGTCGGCGCCCGCATCCCGGTACAGCTGCACCCGTTCCAGCGCTTCGTCCAGCCCGAGTGGCTCTCGTGCGTCCGTACGAGCGATGATGATCAGGTCCCGGTTTGAAGCGTCCCGGACGTCCGCCGCGGCCCGAATGCGACGAGCATGTTCGTCGGAGGGAATGACCCGCTTTTCGTCCATGTGGCCACATTTCTTGGGCCATTCCTGGTCCTCGAGAATCACACCGGCAATCCCGCTATCCAGACAACCTTCGATGGTGCGACGCACATTCAGCACGTTCCCGTAACCGGTGTCCATGTCCGCCACGAGTGGCACGTCAAGCGCCCCGGCAATCGGTTGTACGGCGTCCAGGTTTTCCCCCCGTTCCAGAAACCCCATATCGGGATATCCCAGTCGTGTCGCCGAAATACTGAACCCGGACGTAAACACGGCTTCGAACCCCGCTTCCTGGGCAAGTAGTGCCGAGAGCACGTCGTACGCTCCAGGAAACACCGTGATGCCGTCCGACTCAATCTCCTGTCGTAGCTGTGTTCCGTCGTCCATGGTTTTTCGATCGCAAAATGTGATCAGAGCATGCCTATCTTATTTCACAGGGTAACGGAATGCCGCGAAAACCGAAAGAAGCGGTGTTCTTCCGGTGAACGAACGACAGAGACTGTTCGAATTGGGTTGAGTGTGCGCTTAACGGAGCAGTTCATAAATGGACAAAACAACTCATATTAAGATCTTCCTGCGTACAAAATTTTGAGGTTTCAGGTTTCATTGTCGGTTCGGAAGGACGGTATAATGAGTAATTTGCCGATTCCAGCTCAAAAGATCTTGTTAGCAGTTCTTTTTCCCCCGGATTCCCTCAAATTACACTGAATGAGCGCCTCTGTACGATGGGACGGAAAGGGATTATAGGCAATTGATAAATTGGTGTTCATAGGTTACCGTTAAATACGTTTCGGGAGCGACTGCACTTTACGAGGTGTTAAAAAAGTTGAGGGTTCATGCGGTCAATTCAAGACGTTCCTTGCGTACCCGGGTTTAAACAAATGAATTCATGAAACAAACATCTATAGAAAAATCCGTTACGCGACGTTCATTTCTCGCGTACACGTCGGCCGGTTTTGCGGCTACGTTGATTGCACCTGGGACGTGGATAGTTGCTTCACCGGACACTTCCCCGGAACCTATTGACTTTCAGCGTTACAGTCCGGAGAAGACCGATTGTCCGGTCATACGTGTGACGCCCGGAGATGCGGCATATGTGCACACGTACTATGACATTAATCCGTTCAGTCCATCCGGTGATCAACTTGCCGTCACTCGATTTCCCTATCAGGATCAGCCCGTACAGTACGGTGATACAGCCGATGTCTGTGTCATCGACCTTGAGGAACAGACCATACGGACCCTGTACAAAACCATTGCGTGGGGGTATCAGCTGGGGGCGAACGTCCAGTGGGGGCCAAACGAAGACTATGTTTATACCAACGACGTCATCGATGGTGAGGGGGTCTGTGTTGGCATCGAGCTTTCCACCGGGAAAACACGGGCATACGCCGGTCCGAAGTACGACATTGCACCGGATGGGTCGTCCGTGATCAGTCCGCGTCTCGAACTGATGAGCCGAACCCAGAAAGGATACGGTGTACCGGACAACCCGGATCAACCCACTCCAGAATTACCCCCCGGTGCCGCCGAAGAGGAGGGGATCTGGGAGACGGATCTTTATTCCAACGAGAAATCCCTGCTCGTTTCACTTGCGGACGTGGCCGGACACGTGGCGGACCCGTCCTATTACGAAGGTGGAACGTTTTACTTCTGGCACAGTAAGTTCAGCCCGGACGGATCACACGTTATGCAGGTGCTACGCTGTATTTTCGACGACAGAGGAGGCTGGAACCCTTCCCTGTTCACCTATCGCAAAGACGGATCGGAGATTCGGCAGGTCATTCCGCGAAAATACTGGAACGGTCATCATCCGAACTGGCACCCGAACAGTAAGCAGCTTCTCATGAATCTGGAACCCCGCTGGAAAGGGGATGACACCATGAGGTTCTGTCTCGTGCCACACAAAGCCAGTAACATGGAGGAAGTTGAGGTTCTTTCCCACGATATTCGCGGAGGTGGGCATCCACGCATCCATCCCGATGGTCACTTCCTTGTTGCGGACGTGTATCAGGGCAATTCGCTCACAAAGGAAAACGGCGATGTTCCGCTCCGGTTGATCAACCTGGACACCATGGAGGAACAGCATTTCTGCTGGATTTTCACCGACCTTGATCGGCTGGTGGATTTTAACACCCGGGTCGATCCTCACCCGGAGTGGAGTCACGACGGCAACCGAATCTGCTTCAATGCCATCGATGAAGGAAAACGACAGGTTATGGTTGCTGATATGCGACCGCTTCTTTAAAAGCTGGCGATGTTCCAGAATTAACGAAGGATTGATTGGGAAACGTTCCTTGAAAAACAATACAGGAAGAACCCATTACGATCACAAAAAAAGGTTGATATACGTTCGAGGCCTGAATTTTCGATTCATACAGTTACTGATTGACGGAGAAAAATTATGAGTAAGCGACTGGTGATTGCGTTTTTCGTACCGATCGTTGCACTTTTTTTCGTTCCGAAAACGGTTTCGCAGGTCGATGGCGAAAAACCCAACGTCGTGGTTATCTTCACAGACGATCAGGGATACGGCGACCTGAGCACGTATGGACATCCGACCATTGCAACCCCGAACCTGGACCGCATGGCCCGGGAGGGGCAAAAATGGACGCAGTTTTACGCAGCGGCACCGGTCTGCTCCCCCTCCCGCGCGTCGCTGCTCACCGGACGTCTGCCCTTGCGCACCAACGTTGGTAAGAACCCGGTGGTTTTCTTCGAATGGTCGGAGGACGGCTTGCCGCAGGACGAGGTCACCATTGCCGAACGACTGAAGACGGCCGGATACGCCACCGCTCACATCGGCAAATGGCATCTCGGTCATACCGAAGGGTACCGTCCAACCGATCAAGGCTTTGACGAATACTACGGGGTGCCGTATTCCAATGACATGATGATCGATCCAAACATGCCACTGGCCGACGACGTCAATTTCCGTGAAGGATGGACCCGTGAGAAATTCCGCAACCTTCCACACGAATATGGTCGGCGTGTAAAGGGACAGAATCGTGGAGACGTCCCACTCATGCGTAACGGGAAGGTAATTGAGGCACCGGCCAGGCAGTCCACGTTGACTCGTCGTTACACGAAGGAATCCCTGATGTTCATTCGCGAACAGTCAGAACAGGGAAATCCATTCTTCCTGTATTACGCCAACAACTTTCCTCATGTACCCCTGCATACCACCGATCCTTGGGAGGGAACGAGCCGGCGTGGAGTGTACGGGGACGTGATCGAAGAGATTGATCACTCCGTGGGGCAGGTGCTTGAAACCCTTCGTGAAACGGGCGAGGCGGACAATACACTCGTTGTGTTCACTTCCGATAATGGGCCCTGGCTTCCATTTAAGACCCACGGCGGAACATCCGGGCTATTGAAGGAAGGAAAGGGCACCACGTGGGAGGGCGGGATGCGTGTGCCCGCAATCTTCTGGTGGCCCGGGAAGGTCGACCCCGGTGTGGTGCGGGAGCTCGGCAGCACGCTTGACCTGATGCCCACAATATGCCGGCTCGCCGGTATCGATCCACCTCAAGACCGCATCCTGGACGGGTACGATATGAGCCCTGTCCTGTTCGACTCCGAGAAGGAAAGCCCACGAAACGAGATGTTCTATTATCGCGTTCACGAACTGTACGCCGCACGAAAGGGACCGTACAAGGCGCATTTCATTACGCAGGGACGGTATGGGTCAGAACCGACGGATCCGCAGCACCACGATCCTCCAAAACTCTACCACGTTGAGGAAGACCCACGTGAAAAATTTAATATTGCTGAAGAGCACCCGGACGTAATCAAGGAGATCCGTGAGATGGTGGAGGAAAAAGAGGCGTCGTTCAATAAGTGACCACGCCTCAAGGATCTGGATATGCGGTCGAGGCCGGGTTTCCGGTGCATACTTTCGGGATAGGAGGGATATCAGAGTCCGTTCTACTCCCAGCGTAATAATGAGGGAAGTCTTACAAAGGTGGTTTGTACGAGTAGATCGACTCCACCGATAAATTTTCATCCGGGTCGGGAGATCCCCCCTCTACCAGTAGCCGCTGTTCCAGATACGGGCCGGCGGGACGCTGTTTTTGCGGTTGTCGTTCAGGAGGAACACGAAACCGATCGGATTTTTCATCAGGTCCTTGCACCGGTCGTTGTATTTCGTTCCGCCCCAGCGGGTCCCGGCCGCCACCAGCTCGAACTCCGTGAACCGGTTTTCCGCCCGGTCGAACACCGCACGGCCAAGCAGGTTCCCGTCGAAACCTCTCGATTGCTCGGACGGTTCGCCGTCAAATCCACAGACGGACCATGTACCGGTGTGTTTCACGCGAACGTTTCCCTTCAATCGCAGTGAAACCTCTGAACCATCGACCCCGGTTACGCGGGACCGGATGACTGCGTTCTCGACCGCCTCGGCCGGATACCCCGGCGACTGGCCGAGCACGAAGTCGACCAGGTGGAAACGTGCAAGGCGCATGGTGAGTGGCCTCGGAAGTTCGCGTGTGGCACCCGGTTCCGGTTGCTCCGGGAGAAATTGACGTGCTTCCCCGGATCGGAACCAGACGAAATCCCGGTTCCAGTCGTCCCGTCGACTGGATCGTCTGTTTTCTTCACGCGGCAGGTCCCGGACGAACTGACGGAGAACAAGACCGTTCTCCGGATACTTGTTCTTCGCCCGGTGAATTTGTCCCGTTTTCTGTTCCGGGGTGGAAGAACGGAGACGTTCCTCGCGGGAAAGGTCCTTCCATTTCTTCAGGGCGGTTTTCATCATCTCCAACACTTTGTCCGTATTGTGGGTATTAAGGGAGCCAAGGAACTGTCCGTCGGGCGTAGCAGCGTAAATGCCCTGTCGCGTTGGTGACGGCTCGGTGCGGCCCCCGTAGTGACCGTGTTCCGCGACGTCCTGAAAAAGCTGACAGTCGGGATCATCGCATCGCTGTAGCCGGCCCACCTCGTCCGTGGCGGGCACGAAGGATTGCATCAGTTGCTTGATCCGTTTGTCCGTCCAGATCGACCGACGGCCGATCACACCGTTATTTCACGTTCGGCCCAGCGGATGGCCGTTCATGGCCCATAGAAGAATGGGCCGATCCGTTTTCTGGGCGTCAACCACTGCGTTCCAGAACGTCGAACGCCAGTTGATGTCCAGGAACTCCGTTTCCTGGTCGGACGGCAGGACGTGGCGTTTGATCTCCTCGTAATTCTGCTGGTTCACGTCTCCGGCGAACAGAGGAGTGGACAGGATCAGAAACAACACGAACAGGACGGAAAAACGCTTCATAGGACACCTCCAGTAGACAGGTTCTGATTTCAAGGCTTCAAATAGTAATATACATTATACTGTGCAGTGGGTTCAATAACTGGGGGAATGACGGTTGAGAATGAAGTGGACTCCGAAGTCGTGTATTCGCACCAGTTCTGAAGCTAAATCATTTAGTTTTGATGAAATGGAAAATTTCCATCTTCGTGATCCGGCAAATTCGTAATGGTTGGTTGATATCCCATCAGAACTCCCATTTTTTTCGTATTTTTCCCTCTTTGCCTCGTAATTCGATCCAATCAATCTCGATGGTGCCCTCCGCCGTCGACGGATCGATCCGGAGTGCCTGCAATATTTCTACCCCCGGAAGTTCGATGCGATACCTGTGCCATTCACCATTGTGTTCCGGCGTGAACTGAACAAAATTCCCTTTAAACCCGTTCGACACGGGCGTCGAATAATATACCCGACCCTCCCCGGCGCTGTCACTGCGCATCCGGACCGTCACAGCGGAAGGCATAGTTTCTGATACCTGTTTCGTTGAAATCCAGGGATCTCGTCCGGTGGATTTGATGTGGAGGTGTTTGTTTTTTGTGGTTAATTGTACGTGCCGGCTTCCTCTCCATCCCTGAACCCGTTGCGCATAATTGGGGTTCTTTTTCGGTTGAATCGCCTCCACGTCCTTTAGGTAGGTGTCGATCAATCGGTTCAGATCTTGCACTTTTGATGGCTTTTTCGCGGCGAGATTGTTTCGCTCTCCGGGATCGTTCGACAGGTTATACAGTTGATGGGCAGGCTCTCGTTCCGAACCTTCCCCATAGACACGATACAACTTCCAGTTCTCACGTCGCACCGCCGAAGCCGGTAGATTGCCCGGTCTGGGAACATAATGGGGGAAATGCCAGAACAGTGTCGTTCGATCCAGGGACCGACCTTTCAAAACGGGAACCAGACTTCGTCCGTCAAGGTCCCGATTTTGATTCTGTTCAATACCTGCTATATCAAGAAGCGTGGGGTAAAAATCCGTACTGATAATCGGCGTGGAGGATACCCGTCCCGGTTCGGTCACACCGGGCCAGGAAATGATACACGGCACACGAACACCCCCCTCGTGAATGTTTCCTTTCCCCGCCCGGAGCGGCGCGTTGTTGGTGGGAGTGGTTCCATCCACCCGGCTGTACATGTTTCCTCCGTTGTCGGAAAACAGGACGATGATGGTTTTTCGGTTCGTGTCGAGCTGATCGACCGCCCGCATGATCCTGCCGATGTTTCGGTCCATGGTTTCAATCATCGCGGCCATGGTCGGCGACTTCTGTTTGCCCCGGGGATCCGTCCTGTTTCGATACTTGTCAATCAGTTTTTCTTTTGCCTGAAATGGAGCATGTACGGAATAGTACCAGAGGTTGAGCAGCAACGGACCGTCGTGAGATTCAAGAAACTGAACAGCGCTCTCCGTAATGACGTCGTCAATGTGGCGCCCATCTGAGGACGTGGGAATCGTATCGATCGGCCAGGGAGCAAAATAGCCGCCGGGAGGACCGGAGTGGTGGCGTCCTCCGACGACCACTTCGAACCCCTGATTTTCAGGAGTGAACGGTTCGCGACCGAGGTGCCACTTGCCCATGAACCCGGTCGTGTACCCCGCTTCCTGAAACACGTCTCCCAGGGTCCGTATGTCAAGTGGAAGAAACCGTTTGCCGCGCGGTGTTATCATCTTCCGATTCGGAGGGGCGGAGTCGTTCATGAGTGGTTTCTCTGGTTTCGCAGGAAGATGCCCCGACGGGGTAGTCATTCGAAGACGCGCCGGATCCTGACCGGTTAATATGCTGGCCCGCGTTGGTGAACACAGGGGGTTCGCCGCGTACGCGTCTGTAAAACGCACTCCGCGCTCGGCCAGTCGGTCCACGTTTGGGGTCTCGTAGTACGTACTGCCGTAGACGGACGTATCCATCCAGCCCAGGTCATCGGCGAGGATAAAAATAATGTTGGGTCGAGCCCCATCGGAGGCAGATAACGTCGAATGTCCGTGGATGCCAAGAAACAGAAAACTAATTGCAAGCGGAAGCAACCAATCTTTCGTGTTCATTCTGTGTGACTCATAAGTCGCAGGTTTCAAGCTTATTTATAGAGGTTTTTATGCCCAGTTTACCTGAAGCTAATGACTGCCGTCAACAGGTGGATCAGCCGGAAGAGGTTCAGCAGTGGAACGTCGTGATAAGTCGTGATGACTACGTGCTTTCCGAGAAGCATTTTGGAGACGGTAAAAACCGTCCTCAGTAATAAATGGAATTTGAAATCTTGTGCGTTTGTTCTTCGGGGTTCACTTTGTTCGACTCCGGTGATGATGGTACCACGGCAAGTTATCTGCACCGTCCCGGTGGGACGTATAGAGCCACCCGCATCTGCTGTTGATGTTTGCCCTCCGAAACGAGATAGATCTCAGATGTATGCATTGATATGCCTTATAATGGGGAAGTCCGGGGCAAGGGATTTTCCCGGGACATACCGGTTCGAACGTTTATTTTCCGATATTCGACACTGTCATGTATTTTGCCTACAAAAAAATTCCACCGGCTGGCATTTTGTGCGTTCTTCTGACTTCTCTTGTACTCGTTTCCACACCCTGTATCGGGGAAACGTATTACTGCCAGCCGGAGGAGGGTCAGGTATCGAACAAGGGATCCGAGGAGGATCCGTGGGGACGGTTGGATCGGGTGTTGGAGGAACAGCCCTCCCGCCTGTCCGGTGGGGATCGTGTTTTGCTGGGAAAGGGGTATCACGGACGGTTGACCATTGAAGGAACGTTTGATGAGCCGTTGATCATTGAGCCGGTCGAGGATCAAACACCGACGGTGGGACAACTGACGATCACCGGAGGGAAGAATTTGATCATACGGGGCCTTTCGATCAGCCCCTCTCATGCACCAGGTTCGTACGATGGATCGATCGTTACCATCGCGGAAGGACATTCCGCACGGTCCATACGGCTGGAGGACTGCTTTGTGTTTACAGGCCGGGATTCGTCCGGCTGGACGGTGGAACAATGGAAG
>CAYXQY010000142.1:232-9498 GCA_964466525.1 uncultured Planctomycetia bacterium | reverse complement strand
ACGGGTCGTTGTGACTGCTCTCCTGTAGAGGTCTGTACGGATGAGGAGGGTTGGATAGATCGTGCGAAGAACAAACTGGATTGCCAGCAGAACACCAAAACAAGAGACAGGAAAATCAAACTGGAGTGTGTTTGCAACGGAAAATTTTGTGGTGATGCATCGGTTTGCGATTCTGAAATACGCTCAGGTGCTGAAGTTTGTGCGAAGTTAGAAGGACATACCAATGGCGGTGCTAATACCACCACCGGGGATGAATCAACACGCACAATTCCATGTCATCTGGAAGAGGCAGAATGTGATTGTATGGCCGCAGACAACAATTGTGGATGTGAGAATCAAATCGTCTGTCAGAGAGCGAAAAGTCAGGGACGAATAGATAATCCTTGTGGAGGCAACACGAATTCAAAGCTTTGCAGGAAATCCTCAGGGGGCTGTTCGGATAATGGATGTGCCTGTGGCTCCAGGTATGTGTGTGAAAATCCGCAAGAAGATCAGTCCGCTTTTCCATGTGGGGGGAACACGGAAAAACGCTGTGACGGCTCTATGTACAACTGTCCGGGGACAGGAAGATGTGGACCTGTTTGTGCTAATGAAACCATGTCAAGAACGGGTTGTGAGCGTGTAGAATGCTCATGTGACTATGAGAATTCAGGATGCCTTTGTACTGATGGATGCAGCAGTGCATTTGGAACAGGGGATGCGACGGAATGCAATAACAATGAGAGAAAAGTGAACCAAAACTGTTCATGTAAAGACGATGCGGATAGCTGTGATTGCGGGGTCAGGGAAAAAGAAACGGGTTTATGTAAAATTAACGATGACTTCGTGTCCGATGAATATGAATGCAGTGCCTCGGAAAAAGCATGTGAATGTGACAGAACCAGCACGGGACCTGGAGGGCGAGAAAAACGACATGAATGCACATGTGATACAGTCAAGAACTGTAAGAGGTCCGGAAAATGGAATGAGGAATCTTACGTTCCCTGCGGTGAGGAAGGCTGTGGGCCGAGTGACTGCAGCAGCGGCATCAAGGGAATTTGTGGCGGAGGTGACAGTTATCTGAAAGGACATATGCCGGATGAAATCTTAATGATCAAAATTGGAGTTATTCCGAGTTTATGTACGGGTAGTACCGGGCGAGCACATTGTTCCGGAGGCGGCTGTGAGGGTAACTGTCTTGCCGCAAAGGGCAAATGGACCCCCAGTCGGAATGCTGACGAACACTGCGGTTGCAACGCTGAAGCGTGTGCCTGCATTAATCCGGGACTTGATAAAACACAGGTAGGGGTCACCTGTGAATGTAATTAAGTGGGGTGGCCACGATGATTTATCAACATTTTTTTGTTTCCCCCAGCCTCCTCTCGCAGTTTTAATGGACTCAATCAATTACAGAACGCTGTGCGTCAAAGAAACCACAGTACGTCTCTTTAAGCGTCTTTGCAGAAAATGTGACTTGTTAAAATCCGTGGGGAATCACTGATGATTTATCTGCATACGAAAGCAGAAAGGCTTTCGTTCCCAGTATGCCACTGATTTTTGATCAGTAACCAGGAAATTGGCCATAGATCCATGTGTAAGCCGTCCTGTCCTCTTCGACTTGCTCCCATTCATAATGATGGAGAGACGTATAGACATGAATCGCTTGAGTCTTAATTCCTTTGTACCGGTTCATCAGAGACCCGTGCATTTTCGCGATTGTTTCCCCCCGGGGCAAACTAACCTTCTTCTTTCTTCCTGGTTTTCTGTGATAGTTGTTCTAACTCTCGACGGATCTCCTCTATAGAGGCATCTGGATTATGGAGCTGGAGGTACGTTTTGAGGTCCTCCCTCATCTTTTCGGTCCGGTTCTGCTCTCGGTGTACAGCGGCTCGATAGAGAAAGGCCCGAGCAAATTTATCGTTCGTTTCAATCGCCCGGTTGATAAATTCGTTTGCCTCTCTCCACTGACCATATCGAATACGGATGATCGCCAGTCCGAGGAAAGCCTGCGCATTGTCCTGCACATCAAGGGAAGCCCAGAAGTCATCCCTCGCCTCTGTATATTCACCCTGAGCAACCCTCGAAAGGCCCCGGATGTTAAGGGCCTCCGTTAACCCGGGATTTTTTTCAAGAGCCCGGGTTGTGTCCCGGATTGCTTTATCGTAGTTTTCCACCTGATAGTAAATCCGACCACGTCGCAAGTAAATGTCCGCTGGAGGTGGTTTTCCTTCTTCGTCAAAGTGCTGGAGGAGTTTGGTTAGATGCGCAACGGCATGGTCGGGTTCATCCCGGTCCATGTGAAGGGAAACCAGTTCCAACTGGGCCTCAAGATGACCGGGATCAAGTTGGACGGCTCGTTCGAATTTTTGATACGCGGTTTCTCTGTCGCCGTTCCGACCGGCTTCAAGACCAGCTTCGTAAAGAGATTGGGGATTGTCGGAAACACTGGAGCAGGTGACCAGAAATACAATGGAAACTGGAAACAGGTAATTCGAATGAAATTTTCTCATCATTTTACCCCACAACTTCACTTTCATCCTGTCTTTAGGATCGCAACTCCTGACAGATCAACTTCTCTCTTAGAAACGGACCATTCCCTCCAATGAAAACAGGTTGAGATCGTATTCGCCGACCCCGTTGTCGGTTTCCTTCTGCGTGTATTGATATCCTCCCGTCAGGTCCGCGTATTCAGCAAGCCCGGTCCACGTCAGCTTAAGGCCGAACCGATCATATTCCTTGGTATCCTGAACTACACCGTTGTCCGCCTCGTCGCGATGGTCGTAACTACCGGACGTCGACAGGGTCCAGTCTTCAACTCTGCTGGTTCTGTTTATTTCTTGAACTCTGTATGTCCTCCGGATCAAGGGCACGCTATAGCCGACCGTCGAAACGCCGGCTGTGTACAAGTTCTCTGGTCTCGTGAGAAACACTTTATCGGGGGTTTTGCCTTTACCGGCGACCGGCATGGCATTCGCCTCCGGCAGGTTTTGATCCGGTCCGGACCGATCGTGTGAATCGAACGATTGACAACCAGGACTCGCCACGAGAACCGTGACGTGCAATAGAATTGAGGTATGAAGAAACCATCTCATGGGACACTAACCTGTAACTGGTTTCAGAACGGACGAACCACACCAAAATCCCGAAGGCTCGGAAGCACAAATTTTATCATGCGCCGCTAAGCTGTATCCATCTTCCAGAACATGTAACTTATACCGATACATATACATTATCAAACTGTAGTTAACGCGTATACAGTGAACGTAGTTCAGTACTATCCCACCGTGAAACAGCTAATTCGACTTACGCAGGAGAACCCGAAATCCTGAACCGGAGAGGTATTGGATACTTATTCTTCTCAGTAGTTACCACAACCGTCCATCGAGTCACCAACTGAGGAGGTTACCATGCCGATACCCTCCCAGCCTTAGATCAAGTTTCAGGTTGTGTCCGAATACCCCAACAGTGACAGACATGTCGCTTGGATTACTCGAAACGAATGCATCCGGAGCAACTTGATCATTTTGACAAAGATCAAGTTTTTTTTAAAAAATAACCGCCAACCTTGTAACTTTTGGTAAGCATCTATAATATTTGTGTTGCTTCGCTGGCAAGGTTTCGCTTCGGTGATCAAGAGACAAAATTTTCCTTATCAGAACATTTATTAGAATTTGATTCTTGTTCACCGGTTTTCCGGTATTTCAGATCAGTCTTTACCCAACTGCAAAGTATGATGCAGGAACGGATGGACATAACCTTTTGATTACAAAAATCGTTTCATGGACCAGTTAATTCAGAACCTGGACCTGCCCGGATATCGGATCGAGGAGAAAATCGGTGAAGGGGCCTCGGGAGTTGTTTACCGGGCCCAGCAGACACGGCTCGAACGTCCGGTGGCCATTAAACTGCTGCATCCTTCCTGCACCGAGGACCCGGAATACATGGAACGGTTCAGGCGGGACCTCCGGACGGCGGGGAACCTGCAGCACCCGTGCATCGTCCAGGTGTATGACGTCGGGGAACAGGACGGCCTCCATTACTGCATAATGGAATTCGTCGAGGGAAAAACCCTTGCCGAGCTCATCGAGGAACAGGGGAGAATTGCGCCGGAGAGCGCCTTGAAGATCGGAATGGATACGGCTCGCGCTCTTACCCATATCCAGAAAATTGGATTAATGCACCGGGACATCAAACCTAAAAACATCATGATCACCGATGAAGGGACGGCGAAATTATGCGATCCGGGCATCGCTCGAAAGGTGAGGTGCAACGAAACGACCAAAGCTGAAGAAGAGGACCTCCTGGGCACACCGTATTATATATCGCCGGAGCAGGCGCTGGGCGAGGAGCTGGATATCCGGAGCGATATATACGCCCTTGGAGCGACGCTGTATCACGCCGTGACGGGCCGGGTTCCGTTCAAAGGGAGCGACGTTCAAACCATCATCAAAAAACACGAGAAAGGAGACCCCGTGGAGCCGCAGAAGATCAACCGAAAACTCAGCCCACAGTTTAACGAGCTGATAAAGAGCATGATGGCACCGGACCCCGGTGACCGACCGCAGACCCCCGAGCGGTTGAACAAACAACTCGAGGCAATTCAGGAATTGCAGGAACGTTCGTCGAAGTGGAGAGCGATCAGGTCGGAGAGCGGGAGGCGTCGAAGCAAACCAACCTCCCGGTTCTCGCTGATTATCCTTTCGGTTGTCGGACTCATGCTGGCGGGAGGCACCTTCTTTTTTATGTTCTATCGGGGGGAGGACCGGAGCGGTCAACAGGTGAGCACAAAACAAAAGCAAAAGAAAGAGGAGGGGAATAATCCGGGGGTGACCTCGATGGACAAACCTCAGAATGATTCAGACCCGAACTCCGTCTCGACTCCGTCCGGTAAGAACGGAGCAGACGATGAAAAAACGGACGCCGAAGAACCGGGTGAAACCGGTGAGACCGGGGAGGAGTCCTCCCGTTCAAACACATCCGACAACGAGTCCGGAGAAACCGGATCCAGACCGGGTGAGACCGATGACACAACACCTGAAACGACGAACGGGGATCCCAAGCAGGATGCCGGGGACGAGAGGAAGCCGTCCGTGGATGAATCCACGGAGGATCAGAACCCGTTTGCCCTGAGGAAAAATCGGAGAGGAGTAGAAATTGCCTCCCCCGATTCGTCCGGAAGCGGAGGAGCGTTTGGCAGAAGGGGCCGCCGGGCGTATCCGAAGCTTCTGAATCGATATGAACGGAACCGGGAGTTCGAGTTCACGAACGAACTGGAAGTCGGACAGCTGTCGGTCTGGCGTATCGCACCGGACGCGCTTCTTATACAGGGCGGACTCCGGAATGGGCTGGACAGTGCGATTCAGGAACTCAGGCTGACGTTAATTGTAAAGACCCCGGACGGAGAAACGGTCGAAGAAACGGTCCCCTTTAAACAAACCGTTCTCCCGGGGGAGATTGTTCCGTTTTCCACGTCGATAGCGAACGTCAACGACTACGACACCCTGTCCTATTCGTTTGATTATGTCCCGGATCCCACAGTGAGCGGTCGGAAATCCATGCAGTGGTCGGACGTGAAGGATCAACTCCCCGATCCAGAAGAGAAGTTCGACACCCGTTCCGGGACCCGTAAAACGGTACAGTCCTCACAGGAGGCATCCGAATCCCCGCTGCTCTCGTTACATGGCCTCAAGAGGTTATACGGTCCTCGTCAGGGAACGAAGACGGAAACGTCCCTGCTCAAATTCAGGATCAGGCAGACCCCCTCTCCGGTACAACCTCCCTCCGGACAACTGGAATATCAGGTACTCGAAGCGGGAACCGTGCAACTGGATCAGCAAATCTCGATCGAACCGGACCGAATACAACCGGCACCGGGTACGTTCGATTACGATTCAGTGGAAGCAGGGGAGGTCTACCGTGACGAAGACAACAACATGATGTACGTTGTCCTGTACGAAGCGGAAGGAGAACATCCTTCCGTCCGTCTCAACCTCCGTCTGACCCTGCAGAAACTGGGCACGTGGACGTTTCTTCAGGTCGAACCGCCTTTCCGGAACGATCCGGTTCCACCGGATCTGGTACTTGCCGGAAAAACGAACCCGTCCGGAAGATCCAGTGCACCCGGCGAATCGGGGGAGGACGAAACGGAACCCCCGGAAGCTGATGGCTCCTCGAACACCGCTTCCAGGAAACAACCATCATCTACCGATGAACAGGAGACACAATCCCCTTCGTCCCGGAACCCGGCCTGGGCGGATACGAACTGGAACCGGCGCGTGCCCGTTACGGTGAAAGCGGAACGGGTCCCGTCCAACCTCAGGGACTTTCCGGTGTACGTGGACCTGTCTCAGATGCCCGACGCGTTTTTCAACCACGTGAACAGCCCCGGGGAACTGCGGGTGACCGCGGCGGACGGACAAACCCCACTTCCCCGTGAAGTGGTGTCCCTGAGGGTCTCAGAGAAGAAGGGTGAACTCCACTTTCGTGCAAAAAAGTTAAGCAGCCGTACGGACACGGCCTTTTTTATCTATTACGACAACCCAGAAGAACCCGGTCCACCCGATTCCAGATATCAAGCTCCGATGGTCTGGGCGAATGGGTTTCACGGCGTTTGGCATCTAAACAATACCCTTGACAGTACGTCGAATGAAAACCAGGGATTGATGAACGGCGGCATGGGATCGAAGAATATTGTAAATGGAAAGATTGAGAAAGCCTTGACGTTTGACGGGTCCGACGACCACGTGGTGGTACCTCACGACAGCACGCTTGAGATGTCGGACGTGAATAAGGTAACCATTGCGGTGTGGGTGAACAAGGACACAGGCCAGAACGGGTGGAGAGCCATTCTACAGAAAAGCGATACCTCTTATAATCTGCAGTTTGAGAACGGAGACGAACCGGTGTTTTCGTTAAATAACGATGGTCGGAAGGGCAATACATTGGCAAAAAAAGGAAGTGCCATCACACTCAATACCTGGCATCACCTGGTGGGGACGTTTGACGGGAGCACGATCCGTCTGTATCAGAACGGTTCACAGGAAGGAACCGGATCGGCCAGTCAAATAAGTGATTCTTCCTCGTTTGATGTGGGGATAGCCGAAAATCTGGAGAACACCGGCCGTCACCTGGACGGGACGCTGGATGAGCTGCGCGTTGCCTCAAGGACCCGATCCGCCGCGTGGGTGAAGGCCGCCTACCACAACCAGAATGATTCGACTCCGTTCCTGGCAATCGGTACGGAACAAAAACATCCTCAATAATCCCGGAACTTCCCATAAAACCAAAGGTAATGACTCGCCTATTTGTTCTAAAAAGTAGGTTTCTACTTTGTTTTGCCGGCGGAGGCGCCGGCGATCCCGGAACCTTTACAAATAGGTGAGTAATTACAACCAAAGATCGCCTGTTTTCCGTTCAATTAGCGAGCGAAGGTTGGTTTCCTCTCCCCGGTCCCCTGGATTTCTCCCTGTTGGAGCGGTTTGTTCAGGAACTCAAATACTTTCTGATGGCTCCTTTTGGTGCGACTTTTGTAACGCGAGCGGATATTCAAGTTCACTGATGTACCTGAATCTACCCAGAAAAAATACGGTCTGGATCACTCGAATCAACGGATTAATGACAGAAACAGAGGACCTTTTATGAACAGGTTGATCGAAGATTGTTGCGAAGTAGCCGCATTGTGTAAACTGTGCGGATTCGTCCCTTTTATGACTGCGTTGATGTCCCTGCTATTGGCTCAATGTGTTGCAACCGCCGATCCCGTTGCCTCATACACCTACAGCCTGGAAAGAGCAGGCCAGGTGTCTGCGGCGGTGTACAACTCAGACGGCCGCCTGATCCGGACGCTCCTGCGCGGTGAAAAACAGAACGCCGGCGAAAACACGGTGTACTGGGATGGACTCAATCGCCACGGTGAGCCGCAACCCGCAGGCCGGTACACCGTTAAAATTCTTCGTACGCCCGGTTTCAGGGCGGAGTTCATTACCCAGCTGGGGGTCAATCCGGACTCGGCGCCGTACCATAAATGGGTTGGCAATCACGGGGGACCATCTTCCGTGGCGGTTGATGCCACCGGTATGTATACCGCCGCCGAAATCACTGAAACCGCTCCGGTGCTCCTGAAACAGTCCCTTAACGGCACGGAACGCTTATGGACTCAGGGACGAGGGGGCGTCACCCACGGTCGTTTTCAGGGAGGGTCCGCTCTGGCATCGGACAATGAAGGGATGCTTTACATGCTACAACAAAACGGTCGCCTCCAGCCCATCAATGCCGGGAGCGGCAAAGTGCAGGTGAACAAATACAGTCGGGACGGAGCGTGGGACCCCCTTCCCGAGTCCGTTAAAAACAGCATTGATCATCGGAAAGAAGTACGACAGCGTTACCATCATGATGAAGGAGAGATAGCGGGAGCGGATATTGCGGCTCACGGCAGCACGCTGGTCATAAGTTTCCGGGAACAGGATTCGGTACGCTGGCTGAGTACGGAAGACGGCTCGCTGAAAGCGGATCTCGAGGTACCGTCCCCACTTGGAGTGGCCGTTAGCCCTCAGGAGGCCGTTTACGTTATCTCGGAGCGCCGCGTTCTGCAGGTGGATACGTCGGGAAACGAAAAGCCGGTCATCACAGATAACCTGACAGCGCCCCGAAGAATGTCAATCGCCCCCCGGAGCGGCGAATTCTACATTGCCGAAGGGCCACCATCTCACCGGATCAAACGGTTTTCCGAAGACGGAACACTCCAGCAGACCTACGGCCGGAACGGAGGACGCCGGGAAGGACCCTATGAGCCCACCGATTTCCTCGGCGTCACGGATATAACGGCGACCGGTGGACCACAGCATGGCTTCATCATCGCAGAGCCGTACGTGGGACCCCGCCGGGTGGCCCATTTCGGTCGGGACGGGGTTCTGATCAACGAGTGGTAGCTGAACCGGACACGAGCGAGCCTTCGAACGTCTGGCTTAATCCCGGTTCCTGGTTTACACTCGCGGACGTGAACTATGAGACAAAAGAATGGAACGTTCTTGAGACATACCATGTGAGCGCCATGGCCGAAGGCGTAGTTTCCGGTCCCGGCGGGCCCCGGGGGCGCTGGATGGGACTGGAACACAACGGACAGACATACCTGACACATTATCATGGGGACGCTCAGGTACTCCGTCACTCCGAAGAAGGCACCCTGGACCCCGTTACAATTACCGGCAGCGACGTGGACACCAGGTCCGAGATGATTCAGGCTGACGGCAATGGGCGCTTCTTCAAGTGGATTGACAGCGACGGTGATG
>CAYXQY010000142.1:0-222 GCA_964466525.1 uncultured Planctomycetia bacterium | reverse complement strand
CCGCGGTCTCAGGAAGTCTCTTTTGGCGACAGCGGCTTTTTGCCGCTGACAACACCGGAATTCGATCGGATTTCACAGCACAGCAAACAGCTCGACAACGGAACGTACGCGGCCCGGGTCGCTGTACAGCCCGTAACCTGGAGAGATCAATATCCGGACTGGGCGTTTGGCGGCAGCGAAGTCGTTGCAACCACGGCACAGAACTGGGAACCGGCAACAAAC
>CAYXQY010000141.1:0-9506 GCA_964466525.1 uncultured Planctomycetia bacterium | reverse complement strand
CATGCCGGTGTCGATGTTTTTCTGTGGGAGCGGTTCGAGGGTTCCTCCTTCTTTCCGCTGGTACTCCGTGAAAACGAGGTTGTACAGTTCGCTGAACCGGTCACAGCAGGCCGGGTCACAGTCATCGGCCCCACATCCGGCCTCTGGCCCGTAGTCGTAATGAATTTCGGAACAGGGCCCACACGGGCCGTTGGGGCCTTCACTTGGCGCATTGGCGGGCCAGAAATTTTCCGATTCACCGAACCTGTAAATTTGTTCCTCCGGGAGGCCGATCCGTTCGTTCCAGAGGCGAAACGCCTCCTCGTCGTCCTCGTAGACGGACACGCAGAGTTGCTCACGCGAGAACTGCAGTTCCTCCCGCACAAATTCCCATCCCCACTCGATGGCCTCTTCCTTGAAGTAGTCCCCGAACGAAAAATTCCCGAGCATTTCGAAAAACGTGAGGTGGTAGGGCGTCGTTCCGACTTCTTCGATGTCCCCCGTCCGGAAACATTTCTGGCAGCTGGTGGCACGGGTGACGGACGCGCTTTCCGCGTCCTGAAAGTATTCCTTGAACTGGTTCATTCCGGCGCTGGTAAACAGCAACGTGGGATCGGCGGAGGGCACAAGTGAATCGCTGTCAAACCGACGATGATCCCGTTCTTCGAAGAAGGACAGAAACCGCTCGCGTAATTCGGACGTGTTCATAAACTTTGTGCGCAAATTCAGTAAATTCAGTGATGAAAAACGGGTAAGCCTCCTCTATTGGCTTCGGCTTCAGGCCGTGCAGGATGACGGTGTTTCTCCAGTAACGGCCTTCCGGGGTTTTTCCGCTTGTTTGGAATCGAACTTCAGTCCCAGTGTTACCAACCTGTGAAATCCGGGGATCACGTATTTTCTCGCCCTGAAGCAAAGGAACGACGATACTGTATCAAATTCATGTCTCCGAAGCTACTCTTCTTCCCGGCGGATGATATGTTCCGGGTCAAGCTGATCCAGCAGCTCCCGGGAAGCTCGTTCCACCTCGTATTCGCTTGTGGATTCGATGGTCACCATTTCCCGGAACTCCTCTTTCCACGGGGTCGGATACGATCCGACGTCCACGGATGGAAAATTGTTCTGCAGTTCTTCGAGCATGTCGGTTACGCTGGATTCGGGCACATCAAGGTAAATTTTATGGCAGTAGAAGGTGTCCTCGCTCCGGAGATGTTCCCGTACGGCACTGAACTTCGATCGAAACAGATTTGGGTTGCCGGGGAGAATAAACATGTTCTTGAACCGAGCCGCCGGGATGTCGAGCAGATCCCCCCACTCAAACTCGATTCCTTCCGGCAGGTCCGCCATGCGCAGTACCCGTTCATCCGTTTCTTGACCGTAGACGTTTTTGAGAATGTCTTCGTACGTGTTGTTCCGCACAATAGGAACGTCGAATGCCTCCGCCACCGCGTCCATCGTTCGGTCGTCGTGGGTCGGGCCCAGACCGCCGGAGGTCACGACGTAGTCGCTCCGCTGCGAGGCCTCACGAAAATAGCGGGCGAGAACCTCGATTTCGTCCGGCAGTACGTGAAGCGCCTCAAGGCGGGTCCCGATGCGGCGTAATTCCTGAACGAGGAAGTCACTATTGTCTTCCGTAACTTTTCCTGACAGCAGTTCGTCTCCGATAATAATTCCGGTGGTCGTCACTGCATCGCTGGAAGCGGACATGAAACCGTAACGAGCGTGTACGGGTGACCGATATAAGGGCGAAGGTGTTGTTGTTCGGGTCCGGCGGTTTGCTGCTGAATACGCCCGGGACGCTGTGTGATAAAGCGGATGGGCGGAATAAAGAAGTATGAATTTGATAACGGATTCACGGGTCAGTAACAAGTTTGAATGAATCTCAGGTAATTACTCACCTATTTGTGAAGAACCAGGGAGCGCCGACATCCCTGCCGGCAAAATAAAGTAGAAACCTTCTTTCGGAACAAATAGGTGAGTCGTTACAATCTCAGCCCCCCCTCCGTCGGGGCTGTGCTTTCCCCAGAAGTGGGATGTCGTATTCGACCTCCCGATATTTACTGGAACTGTGACGAACTCAGCTCTATACTAACAAGACCCTGTCCGAAAAGGGGGCGCGTACTCAGCGTCCGATTTTTGGTGCATAACAAGGCATTTTGAGGAGGCAATGCCGAAAAAGTGCATTGTCGACGAGAAATAACACAGGTATGCGGCAAAAACCGGACGTTTTCTGTGAAAATAAGTCTCAGCGAGCCCTCTGCTGCGTCCAAAATATCAATGACTACGTCTTCCTCAAAAACCCGTCCGCAGGCTGAAAAGCCGGAGGACGATGAAAGCAGGGCGTGACTAAATGTCGCGTCATCTTTCATCTGAGATGGGTTTTTTCCGGTCGAACTCCTTGCAGAGAACCCGCTGAGATCTTACTGAGTGCGCGCCCCCTTTTCGGACAGGGGCTAACAAGGCCATAAAGTTATTTTTGCAATTGAAATGGTTCGGAGGTTCGAACAATTTTGATAAACAGGGAAAACAACGAATGAACTGGTCGTCGTGGGATACGTTTTCTGTATTTGTCTGACGGTTTCTGCGATTTATACATGGAAATTACAGCGTTTGACGAAGAACATATTTCGGATCTGGTGAGCTTCTGGAACGAGACGTTCTCGGATCGGCGCAATTTTATATCGCTGACCCCGGCACTTCTTGAAGAACGCATTCTGCAGGTGAACACGGCACAGGAATCGTTTGATCCGGAAACACTTCTGCTCGCGAAAGACGGTGCAAATGTGCTGGGCATGATACACGTCGGCACGTATCCGGAACCCATCTGTCAGTTAATGTACGGCGAAGAATGGGACGGAGGGGTCATGGGGTACGTGGCGATGCTGGCCGTACACCCGGAACATCGCGGTCAGGGCATCGGTTCCGATCTTTGGCAGGCGGGGATTGAGCGGATTTCCCATGCGAAAATGATTGATCTTGACGGTCAGTGTCTGAATCCGTTTTACGGGAATAGCCTCGGACCTTTCCAGCCCCTCTGGGGAACGACGGAGGGGGTATCGGTTCGAACCGGTCAGGAACGAACGGTGGAGTTCTTTGAGCGACGGGGGTTTGAGCCGACGTACGAAGGGGTCAGTCTCGAGTTACGGGCCGATGAAGCTTCCACGGGGCAGAACGTGAACGGCGACCGCCGAATCGAGACCCTGGAAGAGGAGTATCCGGCCCTCGGCGAGCCCCCTGACGAGCGGCTTCCGTATCCCAATGCCGAGGATTACTTCTGCGTCCAGCTCGTACTGGAGGGGGTCACGGCCGGGATGCTATCGGTGTATCCGTTTTCGCGCATGGACGAAGACAAATGGGGGGTCTATGAGTTCCGGGTGGCCGAAGAATACCGGGGAAACGGGCACCGTGAGGCGCTTCTTTACCACGGTATGAACGGGGTGCGAGAACGCGGAGGCACTGTGCTTGAAACACTTCTTTTAAAAGAACTCGTGACCGACGATATCCAGCTGCACCGGGACGTTGGATTTGAGGACGTGGCGACCTGGCACATCTACTGAGCATGGAGATTAACAGGGAATGCCGGGGGAAGAAGAAGCGATTGGCTGGCTACTTTTAATACAGACGGTGAGGTCTCAGTTCCAATGACGGCAGAACAGGACCAACCCATCAGGTATTACCTCGTCGGGCCGACGGGAGCCGGTAAAAAACAGGTCGGCGTCCGGGTGGCATCGGATCTCAACGCGGAAATTATCAGCCTGGATTCCATGAAGGTGTACCGGGATGTCAACATCGGAACCACGACACCGGACCGGGAACAGCGCCTCAAATGTCCGTTTCATCTGATCAATGTTCGGGAACCCCACGAGGAATTTTCCGTTGCGGAGTACATTGACGAAGCGAAGCACGTGGAACGACGTCTGCGGGAGCGTGGAAAACGTCCGCTCTTTGTCGGGGGCACCGGAATGTACCTGGACCGGCTGGTGAACGGGTTGTTTGACGGTCCGGATGCGGACTGGTCCCTGCGGGAAAAACTGAAACAACGGGCGGAGGAAGAAGGATCGGACGTCCTGCACGAACGGCTTCAGGAGGTCGATCCGGACCGGGCCGACGAGATTCATCCGAACGATCAGCGTCGAATTATCCGGGCGCTGGAGGTCCACGAAAAAACCGGGCGTCCCATGAGTGAACTCATCCGGGAAGCGTCGGAGCGTGCGGCCCGGTACGACCACCGTATTGGCGTTTTGAAGTGGCCGCGCGAGGTGCTGTACCGCCGGATCAACGAACGGGTTGAACGACTCATGGAACAAGGGTGGCTGGACGAGGCGCGGCGGCTCAAAAACCGTGACCCCGAGCCCGGACGGCAGGTCCTGCAGGCGGCCGGGTATAAGCAATTGTTCGAATTCCTCGAGGACGAGAAAGACCTTGATGAGGCCATTGAGGAGATCAAACAGGAACACCGGAATCTGGCCAAACGCCAGATGACCTGGTTTCGCTCCCTCGACGCGCCGGTAGAGTGGATTGAACTCGAGGAAGGCCTGTCCACGGAAGACGTGGTGGAGCAAGTGCTGTCCGTGTTTCAGGAGACAACGGAGAAAGGGGGGGGTTCATATTCCGGGAACAGAAGTTGATGAGCGTTTTTTCGGCATGCGATTGTGATGTGTGATCGTTCGAAACCAGTTTTCGTTCTATTATCAACTTGATCTGTGACTGATGTTTGATCTGACCACGGCGGGCAAGCTATTCATCGTAGTCGGTGTTATTTTCCTCGTGCTGGGTGGGATGTTTCTGCTGGCAAACAGGGTGCCCTGGATCGGACAGTTGCCCGGGGACATTGCGTACGAATCAGAAAACGTAAAGGTGTACGTGCCCATCACAACCATGCTTATCATCAGCTTGATTCTCACACTAATTTTGAATCTGCTTGCCGGGTGAGCAGTAAGCAGGATGTCGTCCATGTTCGTTAACAGAGTGGAGGGTGTTCCGCTGGAGGATCCGAATCGTTTTATGGGGGTGTGATGGTAGCTAAGAGGGGGGATGGTGCAAACGAGAACGGAGCGGGGGGATCGACCGGGCCACACCGTCGGTTGATCATACTCGTGGTTGCGTCCTCGATCACCGTTGCGACGCTACTCGTGTACATGAATGCGCTGGACGCCGCCTGGGTTCTGGACGACTTCCCCCGGATCGTCGAAAACGAAGCCATCCGGATGGATCAGTTTTCGTTTCAACGACTCTGGACGGCGGCAACAAGTGAACCGGGAGGAGGACGGTGGGTGACCAACGCGACGTTCGCGATGAATTATTACCTGCACGGGTTACATCCGCCCGGGTACCATCTGGTGAATGTCGGGGTACACATTCTGACCGCGCTCGGGTTGTTTTTCTTTCTTGCCCTGCTCCTGCGTTCACTGTACAGGACCGGGCATCGATCGGCCGGAAGGGAGACGGACGGTGGAGAAGAAGTCGGACAGGTCCATCTCGCCGCAGCGGGGGCCACAGCGCTTCTCTGGAGTGTTCATCCCGTCCTGACGCAGTCCGTGAACTACACGACACAGCGGGGCGTCCTGCTATGCGGACTGTTCTACGTCTGGGGGCTATGGGGATTTCTTGAGTGGCAACGTCGCCGGGACGGGGGGAGTGGATTTTTGCTGTTTGCCGTTTTGATGTCACTTCTCGCCGTGAAATCGAAAGAGATTGGAGGGACGATCTACCTTGCCGCCGGCCTGATCTACTGGCTCTGCTCGGACGAAGAACGGGGTCGGGATCGAACGTTCTGGATTCTTGGGGCCGGATGTGTGTTGATCTTCTGTGTGGTGAGCGTCTATCTGCTCGGTGGACCGGACGGAGTGCGGCGCCGGGTGGCCATGATCTTCTCGTCCGAACCGATGGGCAGCCGGCGGTTCACGGTTCTGGAGCGGGTCATGACGGAATGGCGGGTCGTGATGTTTTATCTGAGCCTGATCCTGTATCCCCTTCCCGACCGGCTGAACCTTGAACACGACATTCAGGTCTCCGTCGGACTATGGACACCGGCGTCGACCGGCCTTTCCCTGGGGGCCATCCTGTTGCTTCTCGTGCTGGCCGTTCGATGTCGTTCGCGGTATCCCGTCATAACGTTCGGCATCCTATGGTTTTTTCTTCAGCTGGTCGTGACCTCCAGTGTGCTGAATCTTGAACTGATCTTCGAACACCGTGTGTATCTCGCGGCGATCGGTCCCCTGCTGGTTCTGGTGGATCTTTTCTATCGATGTGTCAACATAACATGGAAGGGAAAGTGCATGGTCTTGTTTTTGCTTGCATCGTTGTTGGGGTGGGGGACCGTCGAGCGAAATCACGTCTGGCAGTCAACCCTTTCCATTTACCGGGACGCGGTGCGGAAGGCACCGGAAAAGCCTCGGAATCACGGCAATCTGGGCATGGCGTACGTCCGGAAATCAGCGCGTGTAATCCGGGACGGAAACCGGGTGGAGCGCGCCTTTGAGCTCATGGTGAAAGGACTCCGTCACCACTATCGATCGCTGGAGGAGAGCTTCCGGCAGAAGCGACCGGTTGATCATCAATTCGTTAACAACATTGAACCGTTACTGGGGAAAGCAAAGACCATCTGGACGAAGATCGACGGTCGGAAGCGGGAGCCACGCTGGACCCGGACACTGGTACGGCTGTACGATCGTTTTTTGTATTCGATGCCGCCCAGGTACCTCCAGAACCAATCGGCGCTGCAGCGGCAGCTCTCGCAGCTCCGAATGTATCTGGCCGGGGTGTACTTTCGGAATGATCGGGAGGAAAAGGGAAACCGACAACTTCTCAACGTCGTGCGTCAGGCTCCTCAGCACGTCGATGAAGGCCTTGAGAACATTTCCGACCCGGACCTTCGGGAAGAAGTGCGTAAACGGCTGAATGAGATACGGGCGAATCAGGGGGACGCTAAGTGAGGGCCGGAGCTTCCGGACACCCAGTGAGTCGGTCAGGACGTCTCAAGCAACTTGTTCAGCAGCCGGCGGAACGGCCTATGTTCCGGAAACCGGGCGATCGCTTCCGTCAGTACGGCGAGTGACCGGTCACGGTGGTTGGACTGATACGCGGCGTACGCGTAGTTGTATAGGGTTTCGCGGTTGTCAACGTTACCGGGAACGATGGGCTCGAAGGCGTTGTATGCCTGGTCCGGCAGCTCTTCCGCCAGGTAGAGGTTGCCCTCCAGAACTCGTAGTTGCAGGTCGTCGGGAAACGATGTTCGTGCACGGGACAGAACTTCTTTTACCTCCTCAAACGGACGGTGTTCGTGAAGGGAACGAACCAGGCGACGGACCCCGGTCAGGTAGGACGGTTTTTGTTCGGCCGCCCGAAACAACCACGTTTCGGCCGATTCGAACTGTTGGAGCTTCAACAGGGAGACGCCGAGACGATACTGATCTCTTGCCCGGGGGGACTCGATCTGCTGAAACAGGATGCGGTAGTAGTGTGCAGCTTTCCGGAAGTTCTCCTGTCTGCTCTGGATGTCCGCAAGCGATCGGTATAGTTCCGGGTCGATCCGTCCGAAACGGCGGGCGAGGTCCAGGCTAATTTCCGCCTCACGGATGTTGTTCTGCTTCAGGGCGGCTTTTGCGTCCAGCAGCAGGTCGGTGGCCTCCAGGGTGGACCGATGTTTCATGAGGCCACTGACGTATTCACGGGCCAGCGAGTATCGGTTCTGCTTCATCGCAAGCTGATAGAGCTGCTGCAGAATGGATTCCTGTTCCTGCTCCTCCCGCATGTATTTCCACCGGTACACGTCCGACGCGATCTCGTGCAACCCGGCTCTGTCAAGGGCGCGACCCATGAACGTCCGGGCCGCGGAGCCAACGTCCTCCCGGTCGATGAGCGGACGCAGTGTCCGTATCGCTTCAAACGGCCGGTTCTCGGCAATTGTGACCCGGGCGAGGTATACGCTGGTACGCGGTTCCGACAACCCATTTTCCCGGGCTTTACGGTACATTTTTTTGGCCTGATCGTATGATTTTTGAAAGTAATGGGCATGACCGAGGTACAGATATGCTTTCGGGCTGGACGCATCGGAGACGAACGACGAGAGCTGCGAAATGGCCTGCGAGTAGTTCTTCTCTTCAAAGGCCTGGATTCCGCTTTCAAGCAGGTTCTCGTCCTGACCGAAGGCGAAACCGGCTGACAAAAATATACTCAGCAGCGCAATACAAGCCGGGAACAGCAGGGGGCAGGGGGCTTTATTGCGGAAATGTGCTCGGGTGTGCTGGCTGGTTGGCGTCAGATGCATCTGATGAATGCTTTTAAGAAGTCCGGATGTTCGTTAATTGACGAGGTTGAAGGTGATGCGCTGCCGGAGGTCGTTCGCATCGACCGGCTGACCGTCCACTTCGCCGGGTTTGAAGGTCCACTGACGAACGGCTTTGAGTGCGCTCTGCTTGAAGTTCGGATCGCCCATCCAATCCACGACCTCAACGTTCGTGACCGTGCCGTCCCGTGAAATGTCGAGTTCGAGCATCACCCAGCCTTCTGTTCGGTTTCTTTTCGCTTCGGGGGGATAGATCGGGTCCGGTCCGGACGTTTTTCGGGGTAATTTATCGAGTTCCCCCCGACCAAAGTCCTCTTCTCCTGATCCCGGGGCCTCGGAACCACTGCTGGTTTCTTCCGGTGTTTCGGACCGATTCCGGACGTCTGGCGCGGGGGTCCGCACCTGATATGACTGAATCGGAACCTCGAAATCACTGGATACCTGGCTGAGCTGAATCGGTTCCGCTTCCATCACAGGACGGGGTTCGGGAGGGGTTTCCCGGGCGGGTCGTTGCCCGGAACTGTCGGTCCGGGAAGGTTCCGATCGGTCACCGGATGAAGTCCGGGCCTGGACCTCCTGTACACTCTGCACCGAAATCGTGGTTCGGGTGTTTTCCCGGGACGAACTCACCGGCTTTGTCTCCCCGCTGTCCAGGTAGCCGATAAAGGCCAGCAGGGCGAGGTTGATCGCCAGGGCGAGAAGAACGGCGCCGCCTGCAAGTAAGGCCTGTCGAAACGATGTGCTTCCGGCCCGATGAAACTCCGGTTCCACTGTGGTTTTTACGTCAGGAGAAGCGGTCGTTTCATCCGGTCCGGGTGCCTTTGGTGTTTTTTCAGTGCTCGCTATAGGAGTCATTTTGTTTTACGGGTGGCAATTGATATCTGTTCCGCCCCGGCTTTTTTGCACTCGTCGATGACGCGGACCAGGCGTTCCGTCCGCACCTGTTTGTCCGCCGCGATCACCACACGCCGGGAGCGCATTTCGTTCATGGTCCGTCGTAAACGTGAAACGATCGCGTTCAGTTCAACCGGTTCGTCCAGAATGGTGATCGTTTGATCCGGATGGACGGTCACCGTCGGAAGCGATTCGTCGAGCGCGGATCCGGTTGAAGCTTCCGGCCTTGATATGTCGAGACCACTGGTCTGCGTAAACGACGCCGTAACCAGGAAGAAGATGAGTAAAATGAAGATCATGTCAATCAGCGGGGCAAGGGACACGGACGTTGTGTCCTCGGCCTGCCGAC
>CAYXQY010000140.1:5946-9522 GCA_964466525.1 uncultured Planctomycetia bacterium | reverse complement strand
ATGGTTGAAATCTAATTCTGAAGGTTTGGAGTCCGGAACAGGTTTCCGTTCGGTGAAAAAAGGAATCTTTTTCGTCCAGAATTATATTGCTCCTTCAATTCTCCGAATGTCATGTTTGGTACTTCAGGGCAATCCATTTCCTGGAGGAGTTATGGTGAAGGTTCACAAGGACGGTCCCGATCCTTTCATCAAAATCGTCTACCATGAGATCGGCAGAGGCGATGAGGTCAGTGACCTGACGGATTGGAATTCATTAAAGTACACCATCTACCCCGAACTGAGCGTCCCGTCTTTTATCAAGAATACGCTGGAGGAGCGATCACCTTTGTACAAAATGGACTCTTATATTGCACTCAATTTCTAATTTCCGCCATCGTATCGGCGGGTTAACGGATGGCTTGAATTGTCTGTTTAACCCCGTCAGAAATCTCACCGTTATCCTCGATTGATATGGAGCTTAATATGTCATCCAGCCGCTTCCAATCCAGGAGCCTTGCGGTGAGCAAGACCTGTATCCGCACCTGCGGGTGCTTATCGGTCCGGAACTGTTTGAGAATACGTTTCTTGAGCTCGTTGCCGGCTTGATCGCTATGAAACAGGGTTTCAGAAGCGCGGACTGCGGATTTTCGTACGTACGGATGTTTGTCGGTAAGCGCCTGTTTGATTATCCCGGTATTGAGCGCGTTCAGTCCTTCCAGCGTCCATAACGCGTGAATCCGGGCGAGGTGGTTGGAGTGGGAACGAACCATCTTTCGGAGCCGGTCGGTAACGGAGGGATCCTGACGCAGCACAAGTTGTCGCTGTGCCATGTCCCGCCACCATCCGTTCGGGTGCGCAAGGTGTTGCACAAGCTTCGAGGAGGACTGATCATACATCTGAGGCCCGGATGCTGTATCGGCTTCGGTTTTTCGATGGCCCAGACGCCAGATTCGACCGTGGCCGATAATTTTGTCCAGGCCGTATTTTTTTATCGTTTTGTAGAGGTAGTGCCCGGGGTTTACCCACTGACTTTCCTGAATGATTCCCCGGTACATGTCCACGATGTAAACGGATCCGTCCGGGGCATTTTCGATGTTCACCGGACGGAAGCACGGATCGGTGGACCGGATGAATTCGGCGTTTCTGTACGGGTTTCTGAGGTGGGTCACCCCATCTTTCCTGACAACGCTTCCCCGTCTGATGAGACGGCCAACGGGTTCAGCGAATAGCAGGTCCCCCTGCAGTTGTTGTGGCATTCCGTGGGCTCGCACAATTTCGGGCCCGCAGGTGGCCGTAAAGTGGTTTAGGGTGTTGTTATCTCGAAGATGATTGTCTCCCCCCAGTGGATCCGGTACTGCACAGAGCGGATAGACGGTGCGCCAGTTCTCTCCCGTTTCATTTTCGAAGCTGAAGGCCCCGTAGGAAATCGGTTGCTGAAAATGTAGAGGACCAAGTTCATGTCCGCCATTTACGAACCATAGCTTTCCGTAGTTGTCCTGGGTGAGCCCCCATTGTCCTTTGCTGTTGGCCCGGCTTCTCTTTCTGGAGCCGTTCCAGCGAACACAAAATGAACCCCCTTTGTAGAAAAACGTCATGTGAAGCCAGTTGTCAATTGTCCAGACCAGCCCACTTGATTGATGTTCGAGGTTTGGACTGGCGACAGTGCCTTTGAAATACAGCTCCTTTTCATCGGCCCTGAGGTCGCCGTCCGTGTCTCTGTAAAGATATACTTTATCGTCCCAGGTTTCCGAAATAAGTAGTTCGCCCTCCCGGAGGGCGAGGAGCATTCGTGGGAGTTTCAAATTATTGGCAAACACCCTGTGTTCGTCGTACCGTCCGTCACTGTTTGAGTCCACGTGAACCGAGACCCGACTGATCGCTTTCTTCTGATTTTCTCCAGAGATGTTCTGCATATACGTCCGCATTTCGGCCACGTACATTCGTCCGTCGGCGTCAAATTCGATCGCGACGGGTTCCTTGATATGAGGTTCGACAAGCACGGGGTCCATCTCATATCCCTTCGGAAGATAAAAGTGCTTCTTACTCTCCTCAGGAGACAGCGGTTTGACCGGGGGCTGAAAGATCTCCTGATCCGGATTCACGTCCGGTCGTGGAACGGGGGCTACCTTCTTCGAGGAGGAGGACCCCGGGGCGGCGGTTGCATCTGAAGAAATTGAACAATTGTTTGAAACAGCAGCCCCGGCAAGAAGGATAGCAACAATAAGGAGCAGGGAGGAAAGAGGGTTAATCACGTTCTGCTTTACGAGCATCAACATGGTATACCCACGAAATTATAAGGGGGGAATCTGGTGTGACAGCTCACAATGGACGAACTGTAACCGGGCAAAGATCCAATTACAATCCTCAAATAACAGAAAAATACATCCGGTTGTTTCATGCAGTTCATGCCGGGGATCGGGACTTCAGCCCTGTCCCGCGGGTTCCTCAATTCATTCGCGAAATGGTTGTGTGAAATCCGGCCGGCTGTAAATCCGGCGAAGTTGTTTCCAGCCCAGTTCGCGAATCGCGGCGTTTAGCTGCCGCTTCAGTTCGTTTGACGAAGTCTCTTCTCGTCGACGGTTCAAAAAGGGAATGACGTCGGGGTCGAGCTCCGCAAGTTGGTTCGAAATTCCGGTCCCGTTCCGCTCCTTCCTGTCTCCTTCGTTCTCCTGTCTTTGGAGCAGGTCGTTTGCCGCCTTTCGCGCCTCGCGGTTCTGGACATCGTCGAACCGTCGGACAAAATACGGGACCAGTTCCATCTGTTTAACCGCCGATTGAAGTGATTTAATTTCTCGCCGAAGGGGTTCCGGATCGGAGACGTACGCTTTTGCCGCTTCTCGAGCCACGACGAGAGCGTCCGCTGCGGATCGGTGTTCTTTCAGCATCTGGATGAATTTGTGCGGGGCGGTCCCTTCGTTCAGATCAGGCGTTTCGACAAGAGAACGATAAAACGAGATGTTCATGACGGAGAGCGCCCGATCCACGTTCTGTTTATCCAGAAGTACATTCACGAGTTTCTCGGAGGCACTATCTTCAAACGTAAATTCAGCCATCTGAAGCCACTCGGCCCGGCAGGCTTCTTTCAGGGCTGAAATGGCTTCCTCAGTTCGATCATTCTTGAGGAGAAGCCGAACGTAATGGTCCGTCGCGCTGTGCGAATAATTGAAGGAGTCCTGCCGGCGTTCGGCTCCGGCGTTGCGGCGAAGAGCGGAAAGAGATTTCGACGTGGCGTTCCGCGACAGGTGCAGCTGTACAAGTCCGTGGGAAGCGCTTTTCGGGAAGGAACCGTACGGGTAACTTCCCTGTTCCCGTTCGCGACGGGCGCCCTCCCGTAAATGCTTGCCGGCGGCCCGGGGTTTCTCGAGAAAATAGAGCCCCCACGCGACGTACTGCAACTGAAAATTGGCCATCACCCCCGGATCCCGGATCGCGTCCTCCCAGGTAGAACGCTTCCGGGCCCGTTTGCCGTAATCGTTCAGTACCTTTTCCGCCTTCTTCATTTCTTCTGTTTGACGCGACGCCAGTGCGAATTTCAGCACCAGTGGCTGCTTCGGATCGGGATCGGGCGGTGATTCATCCAGGAGCTTGTGTGTTCGG
>CAYXQY010000140.1:0-5936 GCA_964466525.1 uncultured Planctomycetia bacterium | reverse complement strand
AAATACAGTGGGGGGGGACGGAGTACGTTCGATTGATCTGTTTGGGGTTGTTGTGTGGTCCGAATCTTCACCGCCTGTTGATATCTTTTCCATGCCTCTTTCAGGTCGTCCGTTCGAAGATGTAAATCACCAAGCCGCTCCGCGATGATCTGATCCGTCGTAAATTGTTCCGTCCCCTTTTTTAACAGACGAATCCAGGTCTGCACCCGCGCATCGTTCTCTGCGGAGAGCAGGGGGATCGCCTGAGCGAGAAACCGGTAATCGATCCGGTCTGCTCGGCCGGATTCAATTCGGGACCGACAGATCGTCACGGCCGTTTGCAGCTTCAGCATCGGGGAGAGGTCTTCAGGCTGCGTCACGTGTCTCAGCAGCATATACCGGTCGGACGGCACGGGACCGAACACCCGTTCGATCAGGGATCGGACGTACTTCCGTTCAAGTGCGAGTCGTCCTTCACGGGCGACCAGCACCCGGAAAAACGTACGTGGGACCTTCTCAAGGTCATTTTTCTTTTTCAGGAGATTCGCGAGCACAATTCGGACAATACGATAATCGTCCAGAAACATCGAGGTGTCTTTTGATGATTGATACCTGTTCACAAAGGTTCGAAACGTGCTCCGGGCGGCTTTGATTTTGTTGTTCTCAGCCTGAATACCGGCCAGAATTAGGAGGTCTTTCGTGTCCAGTTGATCGATCGACAGGGCCTGAATGCATTTCGTGGCGTCCATCCCGGCCGTATCGATAAATGTCTTCACTTCCGGAAGAAATTGCGGATGACGTAGGAGGGGCCGGTATGACGAATCCGCTTTTTCAAAGTAGCCCAGTTGAAGATATAACCGGGACATCAGCAGGCGTGCGGCAATAGATGACGGCATGTCCTCCTGCAGTGAAACCAGGAAGTCCTTTCCCTGCTCATGGATGACGCCTGTTTTCTTCTCTTTTCCACGTAGCCGGTGTTCCAGCTCACGGATGAACAGCCGCACTTCTCGGGTATCGTATCGCTCCGATACACGTTGTAGCGGGCCGGAAAAAGCCTTTGTGCTGTTTTTTGAGGCGATACTCGAGCGGAACGCAATGAGCTGAACGGGCAACGTATACATGGAACGAATGGAAATTCCTTGTAACTGTTCTGCCGTCAAGTTGCCCTGTTCGACAAGGCGAAACATGCGCAGCAGGGTTTGAAAGGGGGTCGCCCTACCATGTCTTGCTTGACCGGCGGACGGTACGTAATCGGGCCGGGTGGCGTATTCGATTGATTCAAACAGGTCCTGTTCAGTCAATCGGACGTCTCCGTTCCCCCTCCGTTGCTCGTAACAGGTCCGGATACGGTCCACCCTGTTCTGAAATAAATCCAACCGTTTCTCGTGAAACGATGATGAAAACAGGGACGCTTCTTCGGACAGCTGAAACAGGTTGTCCGGACATGTTCCCTCCGTCAACGACGTTTCGAAATCAGGTTCGTACCATCCGGGCTCCTGCCAGACGGAGGTACGGTCGGAGGCCATCCGGTAGGTAAGTTGAATGGTTCGTTCAACCCCGTCCGCCCCGGTATATCGCAGTTCCTCGGGTAACCCACTGTCCGCCCGGTACTCACCTGCACGCAGGGAATACACGCGGGGCTCGGAAGCAAAGTACGGGATCGTACGGCGGTCATGAACGGTGATTCCGGTGAGCCGTCCGGAAGCGGAATCCACGCTGACGACCGTCCGGTCAACTGTTTTCACGACATCTGTATCCGGAAAGTGGAACTGAAACTGATCGCCGCTACGTCGGACGGTCACGTTGTCCGGTCGGTTCATTTTGTGCAGCAGCTGCAACTGAAAAAACATGCTGATCAGCCGTCTTAACCGATCGGTTTCGGTTGTCCCACCAAAATCATATTGTTCCGCAGGTGCACGGTTTCCTGAACGTACGGCGGCCGATTTCGAGCCACGAATCCACCACCTATACGTTCGGTGGACGTCGTCGGATATCAACTGTTCACGGTTCTGAAGAATAAGGGTTTCCTTATCGTTGTAGTGCATCCTCAGCCAGCTTAGATGAACCTTCGAACGTCCATCGAAGACAAGTTGAGTGCGAAACGTTTCGTCCGTTTCGTGGTCCAGCAGGGCACGAGGCAGCCGCAGGCGGACCCGGAAAGAAGGAATAGACCGATCGGAAAGTATGCTGCGCAGCTCATGGACCGGATCGTCCGAAGATCTCTGAGGAAAGACACCCGTGGTTAGAACAGGGAGCAGGAACAGCGGTGAAAAAAGAAACCAGAAAATTTTTCGATACCGATTTTTCACGTGTATGTTCAGGAAATGAAGGAAACGATGGTTATCGTTTTAACATCTCGCCCCATTCGTTGAAACAGAACGTTGAATTTAAGAACGACGTGAAATAAGGTATGATGGTAAAACTTTTCTCATGATACACCATCGTCATCGGATCGTTTCACCATCATTCTGTAAGCGCATGACAGATTTTAACTGGATCGGAAAGGCGTTTACGTCGAGGTTCGGCTGGGACGTATTGAGGGACCTGACGGAAATCGAGCATCGGCTTGCTGCGAGTGAAGGAGAACGCGAGGGACACGAGCGGGTCAGGGAGGCGTTCACAGAAGCGGGCCTCCGGAACGTTTCCATGCAAACGTTTGAAATGGAGAAGTGGTCCAGGGGTTCCTCCCGGGTGCAGATACACGAACCGAGGGACGTTACGCTGGATTGCATCGCTCTTCCGGGCACCCCCGAGGGACCGGTGGAAGCTGAGATCGTCAACGTCGGACACGGGGTGCCCGGCGACTACGATGAAGAAACGGTCTCCGGCAACATCGTACTGGCCCGGTCCGACGTACCGGGACACCGCGACCGCTGGCTTCACAGGAGGGAGAAATACTACAGGGCGTACGACGCCGGTGCCGTAGGGTTTATTTACCAGAACCACGTGTAGGGATGTCTGCCCCCGACGGGTTCCCTCGGAAACGACCAGTACCAGATTGCCGAAATACCCGCTGTCGGGGTCAGTAAGGAAGTCGGGGACCGGATTGCACGGTATTGTCGGGAGGGGACGGTTCAGGGCACATTACACATCGAAGCCGGTCTGGGGACCGGGACGTCGCAGAACGTGTACGGTGAGATTGGACCGGACACGGAGGAGGAAATTATTGTTTGCTGTCACGTGGACGGTCATGATATCAGTCAGGCCGCCATCGACAACGGGGCCGGCACAGCCATTGTCTGTGAACTCGCCAGCATCTTTTCCGAATGTGAGGATCAACTTGAAACACGTCTTCGATTCATCGGCTTCGGTGCCGAGGAACTCGGCCTCGTCGGCTCCGCTCGATATGCCGACGAATTCGATACCTCAAACGTCAAGCTCGTTTACAACTGTGACGGCATTGGACGAGGACGAACGCTGAAAATTTATACCAACCGGTTTGAGGGCATTGAATCGGCCATCCAGCAGGTGTCGGAGGAATCCGACCATCCGATAAAGATCCGGCCTGAAGTCCTGACCCACAGCGACCACTGGCCGTTTGTCTGGAGAGGGATACCGGGCATTATGGTCATGTCCGAAACGGACGAAAAAGGCCGCGGTTTTGGTCATACCTACGCGGATACGCTGGACAAAGTGGACATCCGAGAAATTCGGGAACACGCGATCCTCTCTGCTATGTTGCTGAAGAAATACGCGCAATCCTCCTACCGCATCGAACGTTCCTCGGCGGACGAGATCAAAAATTACCTGATCGAGGAGGGGGAGGACGAATGGATGAAAGCGTGTCGGGACTGGCCGTACGACCGGTAGAATTCCGTTTCGGATCCACTGTTTTCTGTTCAGCCGATTACAAATGAGAACGTTTCTGGGGCTCACGGTTACACTTTTTGTATCCGCCGGCCTCCTGTTCCTGACAACGACCGAAACGACGTTCACGAATACGTCCCGCAGCCATCTAAAGGTTTCGTTTGGCGGGTCCCCGGAAACCCTCGACCCGGCCCAGGTGAACGGCATGCTGGAATCTCGCCTCCTGCTCAGTCTGTACGAGGGATTGACCCGGCTTGACCCCGAAACGCTTGAACCGAAACAGGGTGTGGCCCGACGGTGGACGGTCAGCGAAGACCGGAAAACCTGGACCTTCTATTTTCGAACCGGTTCGAATGCCGCCCGCTGGAGTAATGGTGAAAAAGTACGGCCCGAGCATTTTGAGTTTGCCTGGAAACGCGTTCTGTCCCCCCTCCCCCCCTCGCCGTATGATTCTCAACTGTATCGCTACATAAAAAATGCCGGAAAATATTACTTCTCGGGTTCCCTGTCCGATCTTTCCTCCTCCGCCCTTCGAGTCGACCTGGAAACCAATCCGGAGCCCGGCGTCCGCAACCTGCTGGACGAATTTGAGAAACTTCGATCTTACGGCACCCGGCGACACCTTGAAAAGCTCGATCTCTTCCGTTCGGAATTTTCACGAATCAAAAACAGCGGAACGCCAACCCGCCTTCCGGAACCGTTACGAGGGAAGGTGGCGGAGGCCCGCAGCTCGATTGCGTCCGTTCGTAAGCGGCTTCAACGGCGAGATCCTGTCAGCTGGAATGACGTGGGGATCAAAACCGGGACGAATCGATTAACCGTAACACTGAAGTCCCCCACCCCATACTTTGCTTCCCTCACTGCGTTCATGACGTATTACCCGGTGTACCCTCCCGTGATAAAGAAATTTCCTTCCCCCCTTGAAAAGGGAAGTGACTGGATTCACGTTGGAGACGAGACGAAATGGACCAAACCGGAACACATGGTGACCAACGGCCCCTTTCAACTGTCCGGGTGGACGTTCAACGATCGAATTGTCATGAGGACGAATCCACATTACCACGATAGCAAACGGCCTCACGTCGATCGGTTGACGTATTATTCCGTCGAAAACAGCATGACGGCGATGAATATGTTCCTGCAGGGCGACCTGCACCTGACCACCGAAGTCCCCAATCAACTGAAGAAACAACTTCGGAAACGCCCGTATTACCATGATTGGATACGCTTCAACACGGAGTGCCTTCGCTTTAACGTGCAGCGAGAGCCCCTCGATGATCCGAGGGTCCGAAAGGCAATTGCCATGGCCATTGATCGAGAGAAGTTAACGGAGAATATCGCCCGTGGTGGAGAGAAACCCACAACGACCTGGGTGCCGGATGCCGAGCGCTGGTACGAACCTCCGGAGGGCATCGGGTTCCACCCCGAGCGTGCACGGGAGTTACTGGCGGAAGCCGGATATCCCGGGGGGAAAGGGATCGATAACATCGGCTGTCTCATCACCGACAACCCGGGGGAACAGAACATGTTCGTGGGACTTCAGAACATGTTGAAGAAACATCTTGGTATCAATCTGAAAGCCCGGAAGAAAGAATGGGGGGTGTATTTATCGGAATTCATGAATCGGAACTACGACATCTGCCTCAGCGGCTGGATCGGAGACTATTATGACCCGATGACCTTTCTGGATATGTTTATTACAGGGGGGAAAAACAACCGTACGAACTGGGGAAGCTCGAAATACGACCGAATCATCCGGAAAGCGACCCGGGCAAAATCCAGTGAACGCCGGGTGGCGCTGCTGAAACAGGCAGAAACGATACTGGTCGAGAAGGCGCTTCCCCTGACCCCTCTCTATCACCCCACGAATACCGCACTCTGGAACCCGGACCGGATCAGCGGGGTTGCGAAAAACTCCATCGGTATCGTGGACCTGAAATACGTGAAAATGCAGGATTAGCTGATCTCACGGCAGATTCTTTCTACTTGCTTCTTCTTAATAAGTCAATGATCGGATGGAAAAACGGTACGCTTGACGAGGTGGAGAACCTCACCGTCTCCGTACGTGACCGGGGGTTTCAGTTCGGGGAGGGCCTGTACGAAACCATGCTGGTTCATCATCGGGACGTCCCGCTGGTCAACCGTCATCT
>CAYXQY010000139.1:0-9539 GCA_964466525.1 uncultured Planctomycetia bacterium | reverse complement strand
ATCTGTAACATTAACCCGAACACGGCCATGCAGACGTACACGCCGGACAAGAAACATTTCGACGGCATCTACACCGTCGAAAAGGAAGAGACGCCGGAAGGCTGGTCGTTTACATCCCCGGACGAACACTGGTTCACCGGCTATCCGCAGGAAATTGAAGCGTTCTACGAGAACGTCGTTGAGGGCACAAAACCCGAAAGTGATCTTTCGCTTGCGGGAGACTGCATCGCAACGACGTACAGTTCGTACGTCTCCGATGAACAGGGCGGGAAGGAAGTCGAAGTGGAGCTGCCCTGGGACGCGTAAACCAGCAATCAGTTCGTTTCATTCACTTGAAAAGAGGAAGGGCATGACTGATCAATCCGAGGAGAAGACCGCGTTAGACATCGATCGGGAGGAGATTCTCGAGGCCCGGAAACAGGGGACGCTCGCCACACTCTGGGCTTACCTTAAACAGTCCGGTCCGGGATGGCTTCAGGGAGCGATTACCATTGGCGGTGGCTCCCTAGCCGGAGGATTGGTTATCGGCATCATGGGAGGGCCTGCCCTGCTCTGGGTCCAGCCGATCGCGATGATCCTCGGGATTATCATGCTCAGTGCAATTGCGTACATCACTCTTTCAACTGAGAAACGGCCCTTCGGGCTAATGTGGAACCATATCAGTCCGGTTCTGGCCATCGGCTGGGTGGTGGCCACCATCATGGCCAACATCGTCTGGGCGCTGCCGCAGTTCAGCCTTGCTACGTCGGCACTTCAGCAGAACCTCTTTCCGGGACTGCCAACGCTGTGGTGTGTTATTCCCGTAGCGCTGATCGCTTTGACGATGGTCTGGATGTACGACACCGGGTTTAACGGCGTTAAATATTTCGAATGGATCATCCGTGGTGTGGTCGGCCTCGTGGTCCTGTCGTTTATCGGGGTGGTTATCCAGTTAAGTATCGCGGAAGAAGGAATTTCCTGGGGGGCGGTTCTGGCCGGATACATTCCGGATATCTCCCTTCTTTGGTCCACGCCCGAAACGTATGACCAGTTTCTTCAATCCGTGGCGGAACCGTATCGGGGTTTCTGGGAAAACTACATCGTCGACCGGCAGTTTGATGAAATTATAACGGCTGCCGCCACTGCGGTTGGCATTAATATGACGTTTCTTATGCCTTACTCCCTGTTGAAAAAGGGATGGGGGAACGATTTCCGTGGCCTTGCAATCTTTGACCTTTCTACCGGGTTGTTCATTCCGTTCATTCTTGTCACCAGTTGTATCGTCATCGCGTCGATGAATCAGTTTCACACCGAGCCGGTACCCGGTCTGGTGTCAACGGTGGATTCCGATGAAGGTGAGACGGATCAGTTGGCCGAGAAAATAAAAGGACGATACGTTGCCATCGGTATGCAGCGTATTAAACACCAGGTCAAGACAACCGGTTCATTCCAGGACATCGAAACCGTGAAAGCATTAGAAGATCTTTCCGGAGAGGAAAAGGAAGAACTTGTCAAAGAACTTCCCGAATCCGACCAGAAACTGGCTTCAATGCTGGTACAACGGGATACGTTTGAACTTGCTGATTCCCTTGCGCCATTGACCGGGGAGTTCGTTTCGAGGTACGTGTTTGGAATCGGGGTGGTGGGGGTTGCCATTTCCACGATTATCATTCTGATGCTGATCAACGGATTTGCCGTATGCGAGGTGCTCGACGTGCCGAGTGAAGGGCTTCCGTACAAGATTGGATCAGCAATTCCCGCACTCGGTCTTCTTGGTCCGTACGTGTGGCAGGGGTCAGGGGTGTATCTGGCCGTTCCGACCTCCGTTTTTGGAATGGTATTGTTGCCTGTGGCCTACGTTGGATTTCTTTTGATGATGAACAGTGAACGCATCCTCGGGGAACATATGCCCACCGGCAATACCCGATGGGTTATGAACATACTGATGGGAATTGCCACTGCTGTGGCGCTTCTCGCGAGTTTCTTCAGTGCAGGCAGTAGCCTTGCCGGCTTTTTTGGTACAACCACCGGCTACCTTTTTGCAACGTCGATTTACGTGGCGATGATCGTTTTGATCGTCGTCGTTGAACTGGTGCGTCGGGAATAAATACCGGAGCATTTTCTGTGACTCAGTTCTTGAACACCGAATTGATATGTCCAACGAAGAGGCGAGTTTTAATCTTGATGGAACGGTTGCAGTCGTAACCGGCGGAACGGGAGTACTTGGCAGTGCGATGGCAAAAGGGATGGCCGCTGCCGGAATGAAGGTCGGGATTCTCGGGCGCCGTGAAGACGTTGCGAAAGAACACTGCGAGGAGATCCGTGAGAACGGCGGTAAGGCCATTCCGCTGAAAGCGGACGTGTTGAAACGAGAAGACCTCGAGCGTGCTCGTGAGAACACGTTGGATGAATGGGGCTCGCTGGATGTCCTCGTGAACTGTGCCGGCGGAAACATGGAAGGGGCGACCCTCATGCCAGACGAGGACATGTTCGACCTGAACCTCAGTGACTTCGAGGACGTGATGAACCTCAACCTGATGGGGACGGTGCGGGCCACGCAGGTCTTTGCCGAGCCGATGGTCGAACAGGAGAAGGGGTCCATCATCAACATATCCTCCATGGCGGCGCAACAGGCGCTTACCCGCGTGTGCGGGTATTCGGCGTCGAAGGCGGGCGTGGATAATTTCACGCGCTGGATGTCCGTGGAAATGGCGAATAAGTTCGGGGAAGGGCTCCGGATCAATGCCATCGCTCCCGGTTTTTTCATCGGCGAGCAGAACCGCGAACTACTTCTGAACGAGGACGGCAGTTTGTCCGAGCGCGGTCAGACCATTATTGACAACACCCCGATGGATCGGTTTGGTGAGCCGGAGGACCTGGTTGGTACGGTACTATGGCTTGCCAGTGACGCATCAAAGTTCGTCACCGGCATCGTGGTTCCGGTGGACGGTGGGTTTTCCGCTTACAGTGGAGTATAAGCCGGAGGCATCGACTCCTTCTCACGAACTGACTCTGCACGGACGGCAAGCACGTTCGTCGTAACAACGTTCACATCGTTTTTTTTACAGGTAGCCATGCAAACGTCATTTTTGTCCGAAAACTTCTGTCTCGGTTCCGAGCCGGCCCGTGAACTGTATCACTCGTTCGCAAAGGACATGCCGATCGTCGATTTTCACACCCATCTGCCGATCGAACAGATTGCGAACGACAAGACGTTTGAAAGTCTCGGACGGATCTGGCTTGAGGACGACCACTATAAGTGGCGGGCCATGCGGATTAACGGGGTGGATGAAAAATACTGTACAGGAGATGTGACGTATCGTGAGAAATACAACAAATGGGCTGAGACAGTGCCTTATTTGCTGCGGAACCCACTGTACGTCTGGACGCACATGGAGCTTCGGGAACCGTTCGGCATTGACAGGATCTTAAAACCACAAACGGCGGACGAGATCCATCGGGAGGTAACCGGTCAGCTGCAGGAAACCTACTCCGTTCGAAAGCTCCTGGATTACTTCGACGTGGAAGTGGTCTGTACGTCCGACGATCCGGTGGATTCGCTTGATCTTCACCACGAACTTCAGAACGAGGAGTCGTTTTCGGTCGATGTTCTACCGACCTTTCGTCCGGATAATGCGCTCGATATCGAACAACCGCAGGACTTTAATGAGTACCTTGAGAAACTGGAATCCGCATCCGGCAATTCGATCGGGAGTTACGACGACCTTCTGGAGGCCCTGGAGACACGGTACGACGACTTCCACGAAGCGGGATGCCGGATGGCGGACCATGGAATTGACCATTTCCATGCTGAAGATTACGACGAATCCGAGGTTCGTGAGATTTTCGACCGGGCACGAAGCGGACAGCAGGTGTCGGAAAACGAAGCCGAGATATACAAATCGGCACTGATGGATCAGTTGGCCCGGCTTAACCACAGGAAAGGCTGGACACAGCAGCTGCACGTCGGGCCGTTCCGTGACGTGAACAAACGGATGTACGACAGGCTCGGGCCGGATTCCGGCTTCGACTCGATCGGTGACAGCGTGAACGGTAAAAACCTTGCAAAATTCCTGGATCGACTTGATCGAGACGGTCAACTGGCGAAAACCATACTTTACAACATCGATCCATCCAACTTTCAGCTGTTTGCTTCGATCGGTGGATGTTTCGATACCGGAGCCACCCCCGGAAAGATTCAGCTCGGTCCCGCATGGTGGTTTCTGGACAACCGTTATGGAATGGAAGATCAAATTAACGCGGTTTCAAAAATCGGTGTTGTGAGCAGGTTTATCGGGATGCTGACCGACTCCAGGAGTTTTCTCTCGTTTTCGCGGCACGATTACTTCCGGCGCATTCTCTGTCACGTGTTCGGTCAGGACATGGAGGAAGGGCTCCTTCCGGAAGACCTGGAATGGACCGGTGAAATAATAGAAAACATCTGTTACAACAACGCTCGAAACTACCTGGATCTGTAGGAACGGATTGTAACTGTTCAAAAATCCGTGCTATACCGGGAACGAAAGGATTTATGTCCTTGCGAACAGCTATTGAAGTCTTCGATTTCTGCGTGGTTGATCCGGAAAACACCGGTATAATCCCGTTTTGACAGATACCAAGCATTTCATGAGCTCCGCACCCATATGACGAAAACAACAGAGCCCGGGGGTCACAGAGGGGCCCAAAAGAAGGACGACAATCAATCATTTTGCTCCAACCCCCTCTCTCACGTTCGGGGGTCGGATAATACCTTACTGGTCTGAAATCCGTGTCGTATTAGAAACGTAACTATTCATGCATTCGTCTTCAGATAGATAATGATTCCTTCCACACGGATTTTTGACCAGTACCGACGGATTGATACCCCTTCACGATCCGTGAACGATACCCGCCGTTCTTTCGTCCATTCATCACCTCTCTGGAATCCGTAATCTGACCCCGGATTATGGACGATCGTTTTGAGTTCATAGATCTCCGTTCATCCATCGAGCAGCAATCGTTTGCGGAACATGTAAAGAGTGGCTTAACCGCTCAACAGAAATGGCTGTCCCCCCGCTTTTTCTACGATGAACGGGGTTCGAAACTGTTTGAGCGAATTACGGAGTTACCCGAATATTACCCCTACAACGCCGAACGGGAAATCTTAACTACGTACGCAGAAAACATCGTTTCCTCAGTGAATGCAGAAGGGGTTCTGATCGAACTGGGCAGCGGAAGTTCGGAAAAGACAGAGATTTTACTTGATGAATTGCTTCAAGGAGGAAACCATGTGCATTACGTGCCGGTGGACATTTCGGGGGATTTCCTGCGTACGGCTTCCGAACGTCTGATTGAACGCTACGATGGGTTAGAGATTTCAGCTATCGCCGGGACGTATGAATTGGCGTTAAAACATCTACCAGATCACACGGCACCGCGACTTTTCCTTTTGCTGGGAGGGAACATCGGCAATTACGACCCAGAAGAGGCACGGGTTCTTATTGAAAAAATATCCAATCAAATGGACGACCGGGATCGGTTAATGGTGGGCATTGATCTACTGAAGGATCCTGAGGTGATTGAACGGGCATATAACGATTCGCAGGGTGTGACCGCCGCCTTCAACAAAAATATCCTGCGTCGGATCAATAGAGAACTGGATGGGGAATTTGATCCTGATACGTTTCGACATCATGCGCCATTCGTAGAGAAAAATCATCGTGTGGAAATGCATCTGGTCAGTACGCGACCGCAGGAAGTGCCCGTGCACGATCTCGAAGCGACGTTTGAATTCAACGAGGGTGAGTCCATCCACACCGAAAACAGTTACAAATATAATACAGATACATTTCAGCATATATATGACGGTACCTCGCTCGAGGTAGAAGCGTTTCTGCGGGACGAGCAGGAGCGGTTTGCGGAAGTGATCCTGAATTGATCCCGGTAAATTGGAGAAGTCTGTGTCGGGGAAGGTCCGAAAAGGACCGTCCGTCGGAATGAATCCAGTTGATTTTACACCGGAAGTTCAGCATGATGTCGTAATGTAACGTTTACTCCAGAAGTGGGTTGCGAATCCGTCTAAACAGCGCTGGGCTGACCTGCTAACAGATACTACGTCTCCAGTCGATGCCTGTCCCGCGATGAAATTAACACCAGCCGAAGTTGCCTCCATATTTCTCCTGTTGATGGGGTTGTCCCTTCCACTTCCGGCAGCCCACTCCTGTCCGGCATCAAATAAAGCATCGGCGAAACCAGATCAGCATCAAGTTTTTACAGGGGACGTCTCCGTCGAGAAGGAAATAAGATCGGGGAAGCGGTACATTCATTTCACCCTGAGGACGTCGCTTCCCGAAAGCACACGCATTCTTGTCAAACTCTACTATATCCGCGGAGAAAAGGCGTATGAAAAACTTGCTGACAAACGAATACTGCGGGTGTCGGGAACGGGATTGATCTCCGGAGATCTTCTCGGCTACAAACGTGACATCTGGTCGGGATGTTATCGTCTTGTTGTGAAGTTCAACCCGACCAACCAGGTACCGTATGTGCTCCGTCAACTTGAGAAGGTCGATGATCCGGTACGACTTGAAAAGAACTGGTATCACGGCACCCCGGAACGTCTCAGGCAGCAGAAAAAACAGGCCGTAGAATCCGCCACTCGTGATTTTCAGCACCTTCTTCGTCTGGCTGATCAATTGAAACAGCAGGTGAACCATTACCAACAGTACAGCAGACCGGATATTTATGTGACCCCGATGTTTATCCGTGACCGCTTCACCGGGCAATGGTTGATCATCAGAAGTCTCTTGAAAGAACAATTGAAACGTCTGACGTCCTCGAATGAACGACGTCCCCGGTACAACGGGGATCCGGTTGGATATTTTCACATTGAGGAACGAACGGCGTATTTTCTACAGAATTACATTCAGGATCTCAAATCCCTGTTTACGCTCGTTGATCAATGGAAGTTACTTGATTCGAAGAAAGCTGAATTTGTTCAATCATTTTTGAAGAAGTACAGAAACTTTTATGACCGGGTGACGGACACGATGGTGATGATTAATCTGGACGTTCCCTTTTCGCGGGAACAACGCAGGTCACTGCGACGGATACTGAATCGCACCCGTGAACTGTTTCGTAAACTGGGAAATGCGATGGATCAACTTTCGACCGGAACAAAGCACAATCAGGAGCGGGAAAAAGTGAAATCATTACTTTTAAACATCCAATCGACGCTGTATCGCACGGATTCGGAGATTACGGATGAAATCTACCAGAAGATGTTAACCCTGACAAAAAAGGCACAAAAGGTTCACGCCCGCGTTGATGACATGCCCGTAAAACAGATGCAGAAGGACGTGAAAAAACTTCGGAAACAGTTTGAGGAGACAAGAAGTATCGCCATCGACATGATGAACAAACCAGGCCCGAACTCAAAAACGAGAAATGAAGAAACGGAATAAGCCGTTAGTTCTGGTTTTTAAGCACAATCGCTGCAGGATGGTTTGTTAACGGTGCTCTTGTCCACTGAATTCCGTAGTCCGAGTTGCGAAGGGATTCGAGAACGTCAAGAGCACGCCTGCGATCCGTCCGGCTGGACATCCCGCCGGAATCGCCAATGATCGACTGCACGTGTTGGCGCTGATTCCGGTCGGACGTCAGACGCGGTCCGTAGTAAAACGTAACCGGTCCCGGATGGGTTGAGAGATGAGTGATATCGTCAAAAAGGCCGGAAGGAATCGATTTGACCCTTTCGTCGGCTGAAATGCTCCACGCCGTGTCGTCCTGTGTTCGAACGAGCCATCGTTTCTGTATCGGATCATAACGAAATTGCTCGGCTGAGCCTGTGATCTCCTTGCTATTTTGAACAATTTTTTCCGCCTTTGATGACGGAAACGATCCTTCGAATACCCAGATTGGCCTGGAGAACGTATGCTCTACGACGATCTGAAACGGAGGGTTGATGACCATTTGGTCATGACGTTTCGGTCCACTCACCCGTTGTAGCCGGGCGCTTTTGAACTCGACGGATTCAGGATCAGTGCGGGACAGCGGTTTTTCCGGAAGGTAAAGCCGGTTCTGCAACTCCTGACGGGAGGGGCGGTGATAACGGAGTGTGAAATGCTGATTCGTTCGTCCGGAGGTTTGGTGTAGCACACGCAGCCGAACACGTGTTTGGGACCCGGGGCGAAGAAGTCCCGTGTACAGGCGAAGATTCTGCAACGGAGGGGCCGATTTTCCGGGGGAGAAGGTAAGTCGGTTCCGGCGGGGGTGACGTTGAAACGTTCCCCCGGGAAACATGGTCCAGCGGTGAATGGACCCTTGTTGAACCGGTTCGAGGGTTCGTTGAATCGTTGTTGAGGCTGTAACGTCCTGAGAGACGGGAAGGAGTTCAAGGAGAACGATCGGGTGCGAGCTCCGGTTCGAAATGTCGAACGTGTATTCCACGGGTTCTCCCAGGATGGCGTATTCGGGGGGGAACACTTCCACCTGAAGCTCGCTGGTCAGATCACTCTCCTCGGGTGCGGGAGCCGAAACGCCACATGAACTGACTGGGACCAGAACAGTCAGGAACAGAAGGGATCGAATGGATGCTTTCAGGAGCACGCTGGGACAGGAGTTAGCCACTGTTGTTTGCTTCTTCAAGGACCAGGTCGGGAAATTCTTCCAACGAGGAAAGATGGTGAAAAGGCCGGGAGGTGGATGGGGATCCGTTTTCCCGATTCAGCCAGACCCCGGTCATGCCAAAATCGTTGGCCGGCCGGACGTCAAGTTCCACGCTGTCCCCGATGTATATGATCCGCTCCGGGGAACGGTCCGCCCGTTCGCAGGCCCGGTCGAAAATCTCTTTGTTCGGTTTGGCGTGCCCCACCTCGTCACTGCACACGATGGGGTCGAAGTAATCGATGATGCCGGTTCGCTGCAGTTTGTCGTGCTGAAGTTCCTGTCCGCCGTTCGTGAGAATACCCAGTTCGACGTGCTCCCGGAGGTTCCGCAGACACGCTTCGGCGTCCGGGAAGAGCCGGCAGGCCCGTTTGTAATGGCCAAGATACCAGTCCAGCACCTCGTCCGCTTCCTCGTCGGGCAGTTCGGATTCGTCCCGGTTCAGAACGGTCCGAACACGTTCCCGCTTCTGTTCCCGGTAGGAAATGTTTCCCTGGTGGTAAATTTCCCAGTACCGTTCGGCCACGGCGCGCCAACGTTCAATGAACTCCGTTCGGGACGTGTCCAGGAGGTCCTGAAATTTTTTGTAAAAACGGGTCACGGCCCGCCGTTGCGCACGGTCGTGGTTCACGAGCGTCCGATCCAGGTCGAAATACACAAACGTCATGGTCATTGAGCAAACGGATTACGAAGAAACGAATTCCCCGGTGCTTGTTCAAGCGTGGTGGAGGAACGGGATGATCCGGGGAGGAAAACGATTATTGGGAGAATTCAGAGAATATTATAGATTAGCAGCCAAACAAAAGAAATCAATCCGATCACTACGAACAATGCCCGGAGTTGGCCACGGACCCGGTCAAAGCAGAAATATAGGAACGAATCTTGCCCGCGACTACGACATCCATCCGAACACCGTT
>CAYXQY010000138.1:0-9632 GCA_964466525.1 uncultured Planctomycetia bacterium | reverse complement strand
AAAGCACGAAATGATACACCCATGACGGTACACGGGTGATTAATGGATACCAGAGCATCCCGAGCAAGACGGGAATGATCCCGACGTACAGCCCTACAAGGGCGAACTGACCGAACGTCGACAGGTTAAACTGTGGGGTCAACAACGCCACGGGAATCACCTTACTGAAGGTCATTCCTTCCTCCGAAATCAGCGTAACTTCATGCTCCGCTCCCCTCACCCACATGTACGGAATCCGAACGACCGTCGATTGGAGTGGCTTAAGCGGCCCGTCCGACTCCGTGCTGAACCGCCAGTAGGCCTCGTCCACCAGTACCTGGGAGATGCGGACGGGATCCGGTCCCTCATTTGTTACGTGCACATGGATTCGGTCCTGAGCGGGAAGCACAATTCGGTCAATATGTAACTTCTCAACCGGCGGTCGGTTTTCGCTCAGGGACGATATGCCACCCCCGGACTGCACCAGGTAAAAAAGCAGCCCGGCCATGGCAATCAGGGGGAAAAAGGAAAGAAGAATCAGTCCGGGGGTGCTCAGCGTGGATTGATCGCCCGCGGTTGGGTTCTTTTCGTTCGCATCCATCTCCTCTTGCTGATCCATTATGGTTGATCTCTGAGTATATTTCTGAAACGGTCCGTCAACGAACAACCCCTTTTTCGGTTGTGATTTCTTACGATACGGTCTGGCCGTCGACCGCGTGCTCGTTCCACCACGCCGGATTCTGGATGTTGGCGTCCTGCATTGCCTTCTGGAAATTCCCCGGCTTCACGACGTTGAACTTTCCCATCCAGCCCAGTTCGGCAAACTCCGACTGGTGGGCGTGAAACATGAACTGCCCGAGTTCATCGTAGGACACTTCCACAATCCCGCGCTCCGCCTGTGTCTGCATGATCGTGTCCACCTGTTCCCGGTCCGGTTCCAGCGACGTCCCGTGGTCGTAATAATCAAAGAATTGCGCGTGCGTGTGAATGGAGTTGACGAAATCGAATTCCAGCACGTTGATCAGGTAAATCCGGATCAACTCCCCGAGCTTCACCGGGATCGGCCGTTTCATGAACTCATGTGCGACCGTGTTCACCGCGTAAATCTCATTGTCGTCATCAAAATTTGTGTCAAATCCGTTCATGATCATAAACAACTCCCGAGCCGGCGGTCGACCCTCCGCGGGATCCACGATAAACCCCCCGTACAACCCCTTATGTATGTGTCGCTTGAGCGGCAGGGAATGACAGTGATACAGGTGACACCCGTACGGTTCCGCGTCGAACTCGTACGTAAATTCCTCGCCCGGTGCGATCTCACCCGGTCCCGCACCGGGGACGCCGTCCATCTCGAAGGAGTGAATGCCGTGGAAGTGAATCGTATGCGGATGGGACCCGGCATTTTTAAAATGAATACGAATCCGGTCCCCCTCGGCGCAGCGAATCGTCGGTCCCGGCACACGGCCTTCGTACGTCCAGGCCGGAAACCGAACCCCGGGGGCAATCTCGATGGTCTTGTCCAGCGCAATCCACTCGTACTCACGCACCGTCCGTCCATCCGACGTCTCATGTACGTCCCCGTAGTCCCAGTCCACAAGCATGTCCATCGGATCAAACCCGTTTTTCTCATGGTCCACCGTCCCGGTGGCCACCATGTACCCCGTACGGTCGCCGCCGGACTCCACCGCCGAACGATACCCCGTTTCCGCATCAGCAACGACAGGATTGTCCCGTACCCACGAGATCATGGACGTTCCCAGTACACCGGCGGCCCCACCGCCGAACAGGGTCAGGAACCCCCGCCGTCCGGAATCTGGAACGGAATGCTCCCCGTCCCCCTCGGTCGAACGGATGCTCCGATATCCCACGTATGCGAGGAGCAAAAGGACGCCGACCCCCACACCGGTCATGATCAATAACAGATTCATTCCTGTTCCTCCCGCACCCGAATGGTTCCGGTCATGAACGGCTCATGCGTTGGACAGGTATAACGATATTGTCCAGGTGTTTCGAACCGAACTCGAAGGGAAACCCGCTCCCCGTCGGCTGCTTCCAGTACGTCATCGGACTGTGAGGGCACGGCAAACGTATGACGGACCCCGGTGTCCGTGTTGACGAACACGAACTGTACGATCTGACCCGCTGTAACGGTAAGATCCGGGTTCTTCACCCCGTTCCGAACAAAACGCCCATCCTCCGCCCGAAGCACAATGGTCCGGTCCGGCAAAACCCCGCCGTCGCCCGAGGACCCGGACGACAGGTGCACCAGGCCCGCCCCCCAGAGAAGAAGCAGCACCAGCACCGGAGACATACTGAAAACGAGTCGCTTGACCATCTTTCCTAATAAAATTATTAGCTATTCCTAAATCATTAATTAACTATACTTCAACCGGCGGTGGTTGTCAAGCGGAGGGGCCCGGTCTGGATCAAAATGATTCGCACGTCACCACTGGGGCCGTCAGGGATATTGGACGTCATGAAACCTTGTGCAGATGCCTGTAATTAACAGGCACCAGACGCTCCGTTGATTTCCTTCCCTTGGGATCCCCGGGACAGGACACCAATAACTCCCGTTTTATCATCTGTTTCTCCGGAGGATCCCATACCGTTCGATCGATACAACAACCGCTGACACCTGTATTTGTAACCGATCCCTCCGAAAACATGGACACCTCTTTTACAATCACTCCTGAAATCCACAAAATGTATCCGGTCGGTCCCGTATAATTGATGCTCGTTCCATTTCGATGAGCCGGTGTTCCGTCTCTTTCATTGTTCGCAAATTCGACTCATGAAAAATTGTTCACGCTGTGACGAATTACCCGACGGGATTCCGGCATCGGGAACCCTGTATCTCTACGCCGGACTGGAACATACAACCGGCAAAATCAAGAAAACAATCGAAAGGGCAGGCCTGTCGACCCACACGGAACACCGCATGCTCAAGGTTCCCTACACGATCGATGAATTGACAACCACCCTTGTACAGGTCCGGGATGAACTTTCGGAAGCTGAGCAAAACGACGTCCGGGTCCTTGCAGTGGGAGAGGAACAGCGTCCCGAACCCGAAGACCTCATCGGAGCCAGGTCCCTGGGCGATCTACTCGGCCAGATCAACGGACGATGGCTGATCGATATGATTCGCGAGGGGCGGCTCTTCAACGTCTTTCAGCCCATTGTCGACGTGATGAATCCCGGACAAGTCTACGGATACGAATGTCTTCTTCGGGGGCGGGACACCGGTGGGAATGTCGTCCGTCCCGGACGCATTTTTTCGACCGCGGAGGATGCGGACGTGGTGTTTCAACTCGACCGGCAAGCGCGAATCCTTGCGGTGAACAACTCCCAGGAACACGGGATCCCCGACAAACATAAACTGTTCATCAATTTCCTTCCCACGAGCATCTACGATCCTGAATTCTGCCTGAACACGACCATGCGGGCGATCGAAGACGCGGACGCCTCTCCGAATCAGTTTGTCTTCGAAGTGGTCGAATCCGAGGAGGTCGACGATCGCGAGAAGCTCATTGACATTATCTCTTTCTACCGTGAAAAGGGCCTGAAAGTCGCACTGGACGACTTCGGCGCCGGCTATAGCTCGCTGCAGATGCTCTCCGACATCAAACCGGATTTCCTGAAGCTGGACATGGGGCTTGTGCGGAAAATCCCCGAAAACAAAATGAACGCCGAACTGTGCAAACAGATCCTATCTATCTCTTCCGACCACAACATCACCACCCTCGCGGAAGGGGTCGAACAGCAGGATCAGCTATCCTGGTTCCAGGAACAGGACCTCGACCTCGCACAGGGATACCTTTTTGCACGACCGGACCTACCTCCGCCGGACGTCGGACCGAACTTCGACCGGGAACCGGACTAACTCGACTCGTACGACCCTGTTCCTGAAGCTCAGACGGCGTGGTATGAGGTTGTCCGATGCACCTATATCTGATAGACTCCAAATACGTTCCGTTCGGAAACATGACCCCGGCACACCGAACGATGTGCTACCTGTAAATCCCTCGGACGTGACTGAGAGGAAAAATCTCGGAACACAATTTCAGGAGTGCTTTTCATGCAAACCAGAACTTTTCTTTCGGCGTCTGCATCACTTGTTCTTAGCTTTTTTCTCTTCCTCGGCCTCTGGAGCAAGGGGGTCACACAGGAAAAGGCGGGGCTGACCCCGGACAACCATGACGGGTTTGAGACCGGGGACTGGCGAAATTTTCGTCCGCTGTATATCGGGGACGTCGACGACTGGATCCGGCCGCGCTTCCGGGTAAACGACAACGACCCGATTCACGGAAATTACTCATTGCAGTGGACGGGGGGCGACAAAAAGCACGAATGGCTGATGCTCAGCAACGCGTTCTACCTGAGGAAACCGGTCCGGATATCGGTGGACGTCCGGGTTCAGTCCGAACAGAACGACTGGAGCGCGGGACTGCTTTTCTCGGAAACGAAACAGCGACATGCGGGGCTTCGCGTGAGCGGAAATCAGGCCCGGCTGGACGCCGGTTACGCGGACGACCCGGCGAGTACTCAATCCGTCGCCCTTGAGTCCGGACAGGTCTACCGGCTCACCGTGCACCTCGATCAGGACGATCAACTCACGGCAATACTTCAGGAGAACGGCCACACGGTGACGGAGTTCAACGGACGGACGAGCCTGGCACCGACCGCCCTCGCGCTGCGGGTCTCCACCGGCGCCGACAGTGACGCGGTCATTGATTTTGACCGGCTGACGGTGAAGTCCGCTTCCTATCGAATACGCTCGGGGGAATGGACCCGCTCCCCGAAGTACGTCGTGTTGCCGCGCCGGCCGGACGTGAAGCAGGATCAGGGCAACTGGGTCGGCGGACAGTCCGTCATGAAAAAAGACGGCGAGTACCTCATGTGGTACCGCATCCGGAACAACGACACACGCGGCGCCGGTTACGGATTCGCCCGCAGTGATGATGGGTTGAACTGGGACAAGCACAACAACAACCCGGTCCTGACCTATGATCCGAACACCGTGGACAGCGCTGAAAAGATCGACGTGCTTCACGTGGACGGCCTGTACCGGGCCTGGTATACCCTGAATACACAGGGCAGCTGGTACACGGCCTACGCAACGAGCGAAAATGGCAAAGACTGGGAGAAACACGGCCTTGTGATCGACGAAACCTACTGCAAGGACCCGACGGTGATTCACCGGGACGGCACGTACTACCTGTACGGCATTCACAACCGGAACAAAATCAGCGTCTACACGTCCGAGGACGGGGTCAATTGGGAACGCCGCAACGTCACCCCGATGGGCATGCACGCACACGTGGCGGCCACGTACGTGAAACGCACCGGTCAGTTTTTCCTGTATCACACAGGCGGGTTCAACGGTGTGAGTCGGGCGGGGTCATCGGACGGCATCCATTTCGGGCCGTTCAGGCGGGTCTGGGAACCCCCCGCCGTAGGACTCGACGACTGGCAGGACGCGGGCATTACGTATTTGTCCTTCATCACGGACGGAGACGGTCAGATTCAGGACGACCGTTCCCTGCCGGTGTACTACCAGGCCCGAAACGAGTGGAAAAACAACATTCCGAGCTGGCTGTACCACGGCGGTGAACGCGTGGTGCTCGCCGGAAATTACGAGCAACTATACCTGAACGTTCCGGCACAGGTCCGTCCCGGGGGCGGATACGAGTACGAGACGTTCCCGTTCGAGGTGCCCCCGGCAGATGGCCTGGAGCTACACAGCCGCCGTCCCGTGCGGGTTGTCGTCCGGCAATGGAACCGGGCGAAACAAACCGTCGGGTCCGGCACCATCGAACCGATGGCGGCGTTCGGTTACGGTGAAGAGGACCCACTGGCCGGCGACTACGAATCGGGAGACACGCAGGTGCAATGGGAACTGAACGGACTTACGCCAGGTGCAACATACGAACTGCTCTGGAACGGAGAACCCGTAACGACCGGACGCGCCGATAAAACGGGTGCGTTACTCTGGAACACGGTGCTTCCGGAGGACGGCGACAGCCGGAAGTTTGAGATTCGGCGGACGAAATGAGGTCACCTGTAACCTCATCGGCCCTGCAACCGGACATGATTCCATAGGGTAACACATAGAAAACGAAAGCCGATCAAATCGATTCGGGATTTTTGTGCCCAAACTCCGAACCCGACCTCTGACGGGAACACGTACGGAACCATGAACAGTTCGCAACAGATCACGATCACACTGATTCTGGGCTTCCTTCTTCACGGATTCATCGCGTCGGCGGCAGTTCAGGCACAGGACGCCGCGGAGCAATCCCCCGCTGACGAAGCATTTGCAAATCCCGATACACCGTATACCTATCTTATAGCGGCGGATCCGCAACTTCTCCTGAATCAGAAGGATGCGCGTTACTGGAAACGAATGGTGCAGCGGGCAAACGACATTGATCCGGATTTCATGATCGTACTCGGTGACCTGATTCACGGCCCAAACGATCCCGATGAATGGCAGAACCCCGATAAACTTCAACAGTGCGAACACCTGGCCGACCTGTATCTTGACAGGGCAGAAGATCTGGACTCGGACATCGAACTCTATAACCTGCCGGGAAACCATGATGTATCGTTGAACCCAACCCGGCAGCGTATCGATTGGTACGAGCAGCGATTCGGACGTGCGTGGTACCACTTCGAGCATAAGAACAGCCTGTTTGTGGTACTGGAGTCGAACCTGCTCCGTACCGGTGACAACAACCCCACACTGGCAAAAGAACAAATAAAATGGCTCCGAAAAACGCTTGAGGAAACATCCGGTACGGAGTACAGGCACAAAACGGTCTATATGCACCATCCACTCTGCGTGGAGAACGTGAACGAGGAGGGAAACTACTACAATCTACCGCGGCCAAAACGAGAAACGTTACTGGACCTGTTTCACGAACATGGTTTTGACGCGGTGTTTTCCGGGCATTACCATGCAAATGCAAGGGTAAAAGATGGTGAGCTTGATCTGTTCATAACGGGCTCCTGCTGCGTACCCATGCGCGGTAGCAAACGGGGGTATCGAATCGTGACGGTGTACAGGGATCGGATCGAACACGAATACGTGTCGCTCAAAACGCCGGTGGAGAACGTGATTCCGCAAAAGCAGCAGAAGTAAAGTAGTTCGCCCTTTTCCTGAACGGTAACAATCAGATGGTAGACAACATCGATAAATCCATCTCATACGTACCGTCATAAATTAGCATGAGACAGTTCTTTCATTATTAGGGAACGCATTGCGCATTAAACCATTCAACGGGAAACGATTCAGTTTGTGTCCCCTCTTCCAGGGGTTCAGGGCTGGGGGGGTGCTATTCTCAATGCGGGGTTCCATCCCGTGCTACGATTCCTGCACCCGTTCCACGGGTGCGCATTGTTTTCAGCCGATGACCAAACGGTTCATCACCCACCACGGTGACCAACCCCCTCAAAAGAAGCTCCCGTAGGGAGCGAAACAATCGTAGCCCCCGGTGACCGACGCCGCAGGCGGAGGGAACCGGGGGTCAAAAGAAAGAGCACATAACCGGATTCCCGAGCGGTAGCGAGGGAATGGAACGGGATGGAACGCTCCATCCAGTTTAGATTACGTGTAACTGGTCAAGAATCCGTGGTACAACGGAACGAAAGCATCCTTGTCAATAGATAGGGAAAAGCTCTTTAAACCTTCCAATTCTGCGGGGATGACCTGGAAATCACCAGTTTGCTTCCGTTTCTAACACACGCCGACCAGTTAGCAGCTCCGCGTCCAAATGAGGAAAAGAACAGAGCCCCGAAGGTTACAGAGGGGCCACACTCAAGAACGGAAATCAATCATTTTGTCTGCCCCCTCTCCACGTTGGGGCTCGGTTAAAAAGAACCGGTCTTACATCCGTAGCGTATTCGATACGAGGGTATCCATGCAGTCGTGTTCAGATAAATTATGCTTCCTTTTCCTCGAATTTTTGACCAGTTACGATTACATTCAAACTGTAAACACCACCTTACGAGAAAAAGAAAATGAGAAAAGGACCGCACTTCCTGCTTTTCGAGAAAACGTGTTCCATTGCGGGATTGTTCATTTTCTCGCTTCTGTTTTTCGGAGGAACGCACTCAGCGTTCGCACAAATGGACTTCGACCTGCCCGATCCACTTCAAACGCGTGATGGCAAAGAAGTGAAAACCCAAGAGCAGTGGAAAAACACCCGCCGACCGGAGATTCTGGAACTGTTCAGGCAACATGTATACGGGCGAGCCCCTGTAGGAACACCGGAGGATTTCCGGGTCGCAAATCGAACCACGTCGACGGAGGTCATGTCCGGAGCGCTCCGAAAACAGGTTGAATTAACCTTTTCAGGTCCCGGAGGAACAGGTACAATCGAGCTTCTTCTTTTTCTTCCTGAAAAACAACCCCCTCCCGTACCGGTGTTCCTGCTGATCTGTCACCGCGATCGGAAGAACATCGATCCATCCCGTCAGAACCGGGAGGATTTCTGGCCGGCGGAACGAATCGTCCGGAACGGTTACGCGGCGGCCACATTTCACGTCTCCGACGTGGACCCGGACACACACCATCAGTCCAAGAACGGTGTGCACGGGATCTTCGATCAATACGACGGACAGCGTCCCGGGGACGCATGGGGCACGATTGCCGCGTGGGCCTGGGGTGCCAGCCGTGTGATGGATTACGTCGAGGAGGATCAGCACCTTGATGAAAACCACACGGCGGTGGTGGGTCATTCCCGTGGAGGAAAAGCCTCACTCTGGGCCGGCGCTCGTGATCAGCGGTTTGACATGGTCGTCAGCAATGCATCCGGCTGTACCGGCGCAGCCCTGGCCCGTCGAAAAGTGGGAGAACGAATCAAAGATATCAATACGAACTTTCCCCACTGGTTTTGTAAGAATTACAGAAATTATAATGGCAGGGAAGACCAGTTGCCCGTTGACCAGCATCTACTCATCGCGTTACAGGCCCCCCGACTCACGTACGTGGCCAGTGCGTCGAAAGATAACTGGGCCGATCCGAAGGGGGAGTTTCTCTCCTGCGTGCATGCATCTCCGGTTTACCGGCTCTTCGGACACACCGGCCTGGGAACAGACGAAATGCCCGACCCGGATCAACCGATCCATACCGGTCGAATTGGGTATCACATCCGTTCCGGCAATCATGACATGACCGGTTATGACTGGAAACAGTTTTTGAAGTTTGCCAAAATGCACTGGAAAAGATAAAACGGGCCCTTCGGACCGGCACCTGCGGTGATGCATCGACGGATATTCCGCCCTCTCCCCCGGCCGTTTCGCACCGGCCGATCGACATACGTGTTTAGACGGACGAGCGAAACCGGCGCAACCAGGGGTCGTGGGGCCGGTAATTGCCCCGTCGCTCAGATCACCCGGTCCCCTGGCCTCCGGAAAGCGTGACGCCCGGTTCCGCCGATTCCGTTTCCCACAAACGCCTGTTCAGGCACTCATCGTTCTGTTTTCCTCCGGGTGACGCTGCTCCACCTCGATCGATTTTACAGCGTTGACACCCGATGTGGAACGGGCTCTCCTGCCCGTTCCATTTTGTTTTTTTTGTCTGTCAACGTGGACGCCACAGCGTAACGAGCGAATGAAACGGCCTGACGAAAACAGGATGGTCAACCTGTCCA
>CAYXQY010000137.1:0-9726 GCA_964466525.1 uncultured Planctomycetia bacterium | reverse complement strand
CTGTGGGGGTCAGGCCGATTTCCGGCATCGGGGGAAAATTGTTGGTAAACGTGTGGCCGGTATCCCCGCGTTCCGCCGAACTGAACAGTGCGGTCCAGGTAAAGAAGGCGGCGAGTGGCTCAATTTCATCCCGGGATAGCGTGTTCGCCGGAATTCCCTTTTTCGTGTCTCCCTCCACGAAGAGGTCCGTCAATTTCTGCTGAATGTGTCGAAATGCGTCCGTCCAGAACGGGTGCACCGTCGCCCGCTCATCGCTGTAGCTGGAGGGCTGGATTCGTTTTTTCAGCTCCGACGGTGATGGGGCCTGATCCGGATTTTCGGCCTGCAGATCCTGTTTTGCGATTTCCTTCGCCCAGTTGAGGGCCTCCGCCGTGTAGTCCGGTCCGTAGTAGCTCCCGTTGCCCAGAAGCGTACCGTAGCCCATCAGGTTGTGTTTCTGAAACACTGCCTGTCCTTCCTTCACGAACTGCCGCGTAAAAAGGTCCTGCCCGTCATCAGTAACAACCTGTTCCGGAATCGGCGGGACGTTTTCGTAGGTGTATATCGTTCCGGCGATCAGCGTCAGGCCGCTGATGGCAATAATCAGGAGCAATACCCTGTTGGCCGTGCTCGTGGTGGCTGACAACATGACATGTGCCGCGAATCAGGTGCAATGAAAGAACCGTCTCTGACGTCCTCGTCTCCGGGGGGACTTCATCGGAAAAGCAGGTCGAACTTTGACCGGAAACCGGCGACCGATTCCCTCACAGATCATTCGGAATGTGAAGATAACAAAGCAGAATGTGTGTTTCAAACAATGTTTGTTTATCTAACAGTTAATATTTATAATTAGAATCGGTGTCCGGAAAAGGATCGGAATTCGTGGTTGCTCGGACGCTTCATACATCGGTCCAACGGTGAATGAGCATCATCTTTTTTTGCAGCGGCATCAATGGCAGTCGACACAATCGAACGAAAAATTACCGATTCACTGGAGCGAATCTCCTCCGCTATCGACGTGTTCATGGAGGAACGAACGGACGAGCTGGGCCTGAACCGCACCCAGGGGAACGTGTTGCTGTTCCTGCACCACCATCCGGAACAGACCGGCAAAACGTCGCAGATGGCGCAGGAGATGCGTCGGACCAAGGCCACGATCAGCGACGCGGTCGACACCCTGGTGGAGCGGGGATACATCGAGCGGTCCCTGTCGGAGGAGGACCGGCGGGTGATGAACCTTGAGCTAACGGAAGAGGGATGTGAAGCCGCGGAGACGCTGGCCGGCTGGCCGGACGTACTGGAGCGGTACATGGTGGACTTCTCTCCGGAGGAAAAACAGACGGTGCTGCAGTTTCTCATGAGCCTGATCGAAGGTTCGCTGAAGGAAGGCGCAATTCCAACCGCACGGATGTGTCTTACCTGCCGGTTTTTCAACGAGGAACCGGAAGGCACGGATAGTCCGTATTACTGTGACCTGCTGGAGATGCCGCTGGATCCGGAAACCCTCCGCGTCGACTGCGACGAGCAGGAGCCGGCGGTCGGGACCGTCGACGAATAAGCAGCCGTACCGCTACCTCGCGGTGATCGCTTTTCATCTGTACATCTGTTGCAGGAGGACCGATGACTTCATACCTGTACCATCCGTGGTTGCATCACGTGGTCACCCTACTTCACATCTGCGCGGGGTTGTTCTGGCTGGGCTGGATCGTGTTTATTTTCTTCCTGTTAATCCCGGTTGTGCGGGAGCAGGTGCCCGAAGCGGTCGACCGGATCATGCCCGCCCTGAAACGACGTGTGAGGCGGTTCGTGTTCTGGATGATTCTGTTGATCGCGGGTACCGGGGTGTACAACATGCATTACAGGGGGTTGCTGGATCCGGACGTGCTTCTGGGCAGCGCGTACGGCCACCGGTTCCTGATCAAGCTCGGGGCCGCCCTGCTGCTGTTCGGCATCTACTTCGCGGCTCCCTATCTACTCGGGGGCGAACCCGGAGACGAAGGGGACGATAAGGATTGTGGTCATGCCGGGGACGGTCCGGATGTCACCGGCCTCGTGCTCCATGCAATAGCGATGGTCAGCGGCCTCGTCGCGGCGCTGATCGGAATCAGCCTGGGGGGGTGATTTCTGCTAATCTCTTCTCCTGAAAACGTTTGTCCGGATCGGAGGTTGATATCAGTCGGAAACACGGGGTCGCCGTTCCGTAATCGGTCGTGAAGGAATCCCCGGGATCGTTTAGTTTACTTTGTTCTTCTTCCCGAGGTCCTTCACGGGACCGTTGCTTTTAACCGTGCAGTTCGAGGCGAATTCGGTCAGGACCACCGGGTGAGGTGTGGCGTTTCGCAGTGATATCTCATTGGCGGAATGGTGACCCGGCAACTTCTCCTCGTCCGTGTGATCCCGTCCCCAGCGTCCTTCTCCGAGCGGGCCCCACGCCCACCCCACCAGTATACGGCGTGGGGTTTCGGGGTTGGGTCCTCGGTACGTCAGGTTGATCTCGTGATTGGATCCAACGACGTTTGCCAGTGGATGGTCACCGACCTCTCTGTCCGAATGGAGCAGTTCCAGGTCCAGCTTCGCGGAGTTTCGGTTGCTGTAGTGCGTTCGAATCAACGGTCCGATCGACGTGTTGCCCCGGCAATTTTTGAACGTGGCTCCGGAAGGCGGCGCGAACCCATACGCACAATCAAGCACCGTTGTATTCCGCACCGTCGTCCCGTTCCCCTGCGACATCGCGATGCCCCCGCGCATCTTTTTCACGGTGCAGTTTTCAACGAGTGTCTGTTTCGATCCGTACGAGCGGATGCCGTCTTCGGTGAGGGCGATCATTTCCCCTTTCGGAATGGGTTGATCCTTTTCCCAGGAAGGAAATTTTTGTTTGTAGTCGAATTTTGCCGCCGGACCCTCCTGTTCCTTATAAATTTCATCGGTCAAGCGAATCTCCCCCTTCAACTCGACGTTTCGGATGACCGTCTTTTTCGCATTGCTATGCATGTGGAGGCCGTGACCGAACGATTTGACCCGGAAACGGCAATCCTCGATCACGTTCCGATCCCCGTTGATGGCCATGGCGGAATGTTTGCGCGTAGGGACGGCGCTACCCGCACCTTTTCCGTACATGTCCCCGTATCCGTACGGACTCGAGCCCTGGATGAGGAAACGACAGTCTTTGAATTTGTTACGGTCGCCGGTAATGGAAAATTCGGACAGGGCCCGTCTCGGTGCCCGGTCCCCGGTATTGACAAACGTTCCGCCCCGGAACAGATTCCGGTCTCCCTGGATACGGTAGGATCCGAGCGCGTGAGCACCTGCGTTCGGCATGTCCGCCAGGACCTGTGTCGGCACCTCAATGGTCACACCGCGAAGGTCAAACACATTCTTCGAACCACCGCAACGAAACGTCGTCTTATCGTCGTCCGGTAACGTGTCTTCGATCGTGTACGTCCCGGGTTTCATCCGGATTTTCTGGTTGCTCCTCATCATGGCGTCCCGCAGTTCGGGGATCGACGAGATCGTCGTGTAATCGCCACGGTCCGGCGCCGCGAGCAGCGGCCCGGCCGCCGCGGCGGAGAGGAAGGAAGTGCAGACCGCAGAACAGCTCCGAAGAAAGGAGCGGCGAGTATAGGGTCGTTCCTGAAAAAGTGAATCTTTCATAACTGTTTAGCAGTGTACTGAACCGGGAAGACGGAAGCGAGTGTTGCTCCGGAAGTCGCGACGACTTCGAGCAGATGATCAGGTAAACCGGTTTTCCCGTGCAAAGGTTTTGAACTCGAGTGTATTGCCCGAGGGGTCCTGGATGAACAGTTTTCCCTCTTCCTCCGGCGTGCCCCGGTCCCGGACGTATGGACCGAACAGAAATTCCACGTCGGAGGACCGGACCTTTTCGGCCAGCGCCTCCCACTCGTCCCACGGAAGCACCGCGCCGAAGTGCGGAATCGGCACGTCGTTGCCGTCGACCTCCCGGGTGCCGTGCTCGCCCGCCTGGTCGGGCACAAGGTGGGCGACCAGCTGATGGCCCCAGAAGTCGATGGTGATGGACCCACTGGAACCCCGCAGTATCTCACACTCCAGAAACTCCCCGTAAAAATCACGGGCATCGTCAAGGTCATCCACCGGGAACCCCAGGTGGAACGCCTGATCGTCGTTCGAAATCATCGATCTGTTTGTGTGTAAGAGATGAACAAATACGAAAAGGACCATCTTCGGGTGGAAGCTGATCAGGGAGGACGGGTCCTGAACCCGTACGATTCCCCCTTCACACGATCATTCCGGATGAGGAGTTTACTCTGTTTCACTCATCTATCCATGGTTTATACAAAATATGAGCCGGGTATTATACGTGGCATACCAGTCACAAGCAAGAACATCCGGGAAACTGAACTGCATGTCCCCCCTGCAGATTCGATCAATTCAGGAGGGTCCCGTTCGGCGAACGAACAGGATGAGAAAGAGGCCTCTTGAGAACAGTTCCCTGACGTCTATGTACAATCTTACATCCCACATGACGAAAACACCTAAAGCGTGCAGACTCCCCGTCCCATAAATAAGCCCATGAGGATGAAGAACGGGATCGCAAGAAGTGCAAAGGCGTTTATGCCGTGGGCCAGTTTCGGGGCGACCAGGACAAGCCCGGGTTCCGGGGTAGCCATGAATGCGAACAGGGTGGACAAACCAATGCAAACGGCGATGGGCACGTTCATCAGCAGTAGCACCAGAAAAGAAGAAACCAGAACGACCACCGCAAGCGTGTTCATGCCGGTTCATCCGTCGTTTCAATGATTGCCCGGGTCGTCGCCCGGCTTCGATGGTCCGTGTATCCAAGAAACCACCCCACCTCCTGTATCATAAATTCAACACAATACGTGAAGATGAAACATCCGCTGATGGGTATACAGGTTTTCAGAACCAAGATGGGCGTGTTCAGGTAGCACGTGGTCTGTCCCCGGTTCAGCGCCTGAATTGTGTACCAGGGACCGTTTGAGATAAGAGCACTCCATGTAGTTGCCGGATTCAGCGAATCACCCGGGGCATCCGCGGGGCTCCAGACTTCGGCCATCCCGCCGTTGACCATGACGTAAATCGCGAAATTCCCCACGCATGCAATGATGAAGAGCTCCAGCCGCGCCCGTTTGCTACGCGATATATTTTTACAGGTCAACTGAACGTAGGCCCTGATAGCAGACGGTGAAATTCATTTACAATGCAATGGGAAGAAGATAAGGTAAACCATCGACTCTGTTCTTCTACCGATCCGGTCGTTCCCGACCGTGACGGCAGAATGCATGGACGCCCAGGAACAGTATAGACGTTCTGTTTCTCGTAATCTCACAAATTGTTGGTATCTACATCATGACACAACCGAAAGAATACCTCCGTTCTCGTGAACTCGAAGGAAAGATGGACCGGCTGAACCTGCAGGAAGAGATCGATAGCCTGGAGGAACAACTGGAAAAGGCGGGTATCGCCGGAAAGACGCTGACCAAATTACCGGGCCTGTCGGTGGTGCTCGTCCGGCTCAGTCAGGGGCATGACCTCGAGGAACACTCGGTGGACGGCCCAGCAATTGTGCAGGTGCTGGACGGAGAAATTAGCCTGAACGTCGAGGGTGAATCCGAACGGTTCCCCTCCGGTCACGCAGGGGTCCTTTCGGCGGGGGTTCCGCATGATGTGCACGCGGAAAAAGACACCACGCTTCTGCTGACGTTTAACGAATAGGAACGGGTTCGAGCCGTAACTCCATTTCCTTCGACCGTGAAACGAAACGGCTTCACATGTATTTCAAGGCCCTGGTCCTAATTCATCTACTTTCGGCCGTGTTCTGGGTCGGGGGACTGTATTACGTGACGTTCGTGCTGTTGCAGGAAGTTCGAACGGCGGAGGATCCGCACCAGCATCGCCCAATTCTGAAGCGAACCGGCCGCCGGTTCCGGCTGTATTCCGCCGTCGCCGCCTTTCTTCTTCTTGTTTCAGGGCTTTTGCTGCTTCCGCAACGTACGTACCGATCCGGCCTGCGGTTTGGAGCACTTCTAACGATGATCTTGGGCTGGGCGTTTCTTACGGCGATGGTATATGGGTCGATGCCCCAGGAAGCGTTCTCCGGTCGGCCGGACGACATCGAGGAAAAGGAGCGGGAACAGTGGCATCCGAACCGGCTTTTCTGGATTCACCTCGCGGCGTCCCTGATCGGCACCGTCGCCCTCGCGGCGGGTACGGTGCTGGCGTGAGTGCGGATTAAATTCGATCTGAGTGAAACTCCAGAGAAAAAAAAGATCGTTTCTCCCTTGTTTTTTACTGTCCTCTCCGGGTTGTCACGCTACTCTTTCCGGGACGGGTCTTTGAAGCGGACGGTTTCGTTTCCGGACGCCGTCCGGGAAACCACCCGATTCCCGTCGATCAACACCTGATAGCGTATGCCGCTCCCGTCCGATTCAATCAGAGCACGGTCTGCTTCAATGGACACGGGGTACGGAGCCACTACGCGGTGTCCGTTCCCCTGTGCCACACTCAGATCGTCCAGTTTTCCTTCCAGCCGATATCGCAGGCTAACGAGGGCACCCGGGTTGATATTTGGCGGTTGTCTCGTAAACGTAGCCAGTGTTATTGCGTCCGGAAGCGTCCCAACCTCCGGACCGTTCGGATACTGCTGTCGCTCCCCGGATATAGTAATCCCCCGCGCCAGTTTTTCCCAATTCAACGTGTCGTCAAAGGGAGCGAGAGAAAGGATTGCGTCCGCGTAAACGGTTCCGCACCACTGTACAGGTTGTCCGATCCAGTTCGGGGCCTTCCAGTTCGTTGCCCCATACACCGGGATGGTCGCGTACCGCATTCCGGGTTGTTTCGACCACTGGTATATAAATGGCAGCCCGGTAAACGCCCATTTCCGGGCATGCTTTAAGAACTTGCGATTTCCTGTCATCTGGTACCCTCGAGTATATGCCTTCACCAGATACGCCGAAGCGAGGACGTCGGGTGTGTGCAGCGGAATCTCCCAGGTCTGGGCACCACGGGGGGTACGAAACCTGTTCATGTACCGCAGGGCCTTCTCGCCGGCACGGAGCGATTCTTTATTTCCTGTGTACCATGCGTGATTGAGCAGTGCGTACGCCTTTTTCGCGCAGTATCCACTGGCCGTATTCTCGAAGTGACCCTCCCGATATTTCCCGTCATAGCGAAATGAACCGTCTTCCTTCTGCTCTTTAAACGCGGAGGTGGCCTTTTGTTTCAGGTGGTTTTTCCATTGCTGAACCCGATCCATGACAAAAAAACTGGCCGGATTTGCCACATGTGCACCACCCGGAACCAGTTCGGGCACGTCCGGGATCGATCCGCTCAGTCGCCAGATTGCCGAGACGTGATCGGAATAGTAGTTCCGGGGACAACGTTCCCGATCCGTACAGGATCCCCATCCTCCGTTCCCGCTCAATGGCCCGCGGTATGCTCGAAGACTCAAATCCTTCTGCTCCTCGAAAGATCGAGGGGGTTTCGCCGGCTCTGGTAGCCCCCGTCGTTTCACCGCCCATTCAATCACCTCACTGAGGCGCTCACCGCGTTCCCACCCCGCTCCAATTCGAACCGCGCCGCGCTGTCGATCGCCGATGAGACGCATTCGATGATCCGCCGAACCGTCGAAAAAATTCGGCGTTGCAAATACCGGTTGATGGGACATGTCTTTCCAGGAGAATCCGACGGAGGCCCGGGACGTGATGAATCCCATCAGGGGCATGGTGACCTTCATCGGGTCGGGAGCATAACGCACGTGCTCCGGGGTTCGAATGTCTTTCCGGGACGAGGAACGTTCGCCTTCCCCCAGGTATTCCAGTCCGGAAAACAGTCCCTGTTCGAGATGACCGAGCGCACGCACAACCGGACCGCCAACGTCCTCCTCCGCGTCTACTTTGTACCGTATGGACTGATCGTGAAGTCGAAGGCGGTACTGCTGGAGAACATCGTTTCCTGAAATCCGAATCTGCTTTCCCTCCTTCTGAACGGACACCGAAGGGATACGCCGGTCGGCCTCGAGCGGTTTTTTTTCGAGGAGGGGGGTGAGCACGGCGGTCAGTCGACCGTTTCGGAACACGCGGGCCCCTCCAGCACCGTCCGTTGTTACCTGCAGGCGGAGGGTTCCGTTTTCCAGTTTGGGTCCGTTCATCTCCACGTCCGAATGATGCACGACGGCAACTCGCTGAATCGAAGCAAACCGCTTCGGATTTACCCGAATCCGAACCCGTTCAAACGGCGTCTTCCCGTCGAGAGAGACAGAAACGTTCACCGTCGCGTTCGCTTCCACCTCTCGTTCACGACCGGATGCGACGAACGACACCGGGTGGTCACGGTGGTTCCGAACGTCCGCCCGTACGTGATTCTTACGAACCTGCAACCTCTCGATGGTCAGGGGTTGGTTTTTAATACGCACCAACGAAACATAATCCACCTCCACCCGTCCCTGATCCCTTCCCGGGTCCAGACGAAATCGAGTCAGCGTTCCCTCGACCGGTAAATCGACATGATACGTGTGCCAGTTTCCATCATGGGTCATGTCGAATGCGCGCTTTCGTTCCGGATCCCAGTCCGGGGCTGATTCCGTGGTCCAGAACACTTCTCCGGCCTCCGCTGTGGTACTGCGAATACGCAGTTTGATCCGAACCGGCCCCTTTGCTCGTACACCCGGTGCGTGCATGTACGGATCCGTACCGAGTGACTCAACCTGGAGTTGACCGTTACCTCCCGTCAGCCGGGTGTCGTGCACCGCGTTCCAGCCGCCGGAACCGTCTTCGAACGTCCACTCCTCTACCGTCTCCCTTTCCCGAACCTGCCGGGGATATGGATTGATGGGCTTTCGTTGCTGACCGAACACGGGAAATACCGAACCCATCGTAACGAGCAGTAACGCAACCGACAGAGAAAACACACCATACGGTTCGATCGATCGGATCATCTGGTCCCACCTGACCATCTCATGGTCTTTTTTTTGAAGATCGGATTTGTACACTGTTACAAAAGATTCATGGATCACTGCACTGGACAATTATTCCTGTCATAATCGGTTTTATTTAACTTCCTTCCCCTGTTTTTATAATAATAGTCGGAACCGAATTGTGAAAGAGACTGTTGAAAACCCTTTTCTTCATTGCGAGCATAAGTTCAATCAGTACCGCGAATTTTCGGAAACCCACTCGTCATGGTATTTTTGTTGCTATGACTTCGGCAGGCCCGTACGAATTGGTTGAATCCTTCCGTTCATACTTGAGGTCCGACCCCGAGGACTCGCATTCTCCACATTCTCGTTCATCACTCATGGGTTAGGTGAGAGATAAATAATGGAACACGAAGACCATCACTTGAAGAAACTTTCTTCCTTTTTTCAAGGTCCAATCCTGAGTGTCGTTCTACTCCTGATGGCATTCCCGGGAACGACCGAACTCACGGCTCAGCCGGAGAAGCCAAATATTCTGTTTATCATGGCGGACGACCTCGGGAAGGAATGGATCTCCGCGTACGGGTCGGAATCGGTGAACACTCCGAACATCGACCAAATCGCCGAAAACGGTATCAAATTCCGAAACGCGTACAGCATGCCGCAATGCACGCCGACCCGGGTGACGCTGCTCACGGGACAGTATCCGTATGAACACGGCTGGACCAACCATTTCGACGTACCCAGGTGGGGCAGCGGAGCACACTTTGACCCGAATCGGAACGCTTCCTTCGCTCGTGTGCTCCGGGAAGCCGGTTATGCCACCGCCATCGCCG
>CAYXQY010000136.1:0-9728 GCA_964466525.1 uncultured Planctomycetia bacterium | reverse complement strand
TTGAAGCATCCCGTCCAGCAATGCGTTGCAGTTGCAGGAAGTGGCCCTCAGCACGTGTCCCATCATGCATTTTTTATGAAGTAGCACCGGGGGAAACCGTCCGTTGGACGAAAATGGCCCTTCCTCGGAGTTGTAGACCACCGAATAGACGCAGCCATCCAGTCGTGAGGAAAAAACGCGCAAACGGAACTCCCCGTGGTCCGTTGGTAACGCTGTCCGGCTTCGTTCCCTTACAATCGATTCCCGCTTCGCCCGGTGACGGGCAATGTCCTGTATCGTACAGGACTTTATACCGTGTTGCTCGCAAAACTTTTGAAGGTCCTCGTTTCGTGCCATGGTGCCATCCTGATTCATCACTTCACAGATCACGGCCGTCGGTTTGAGTCCGGCGAGTTTCATCAGATCCACGGACCCTTCCGTCTGACCCCGACGAACAAACACGCCTTCGTCCTCCGCTATCAGCGGAAACATGTGTCCCGGCCGCCGGAGATCTTCCGGCGAGCTGCTTTCGTCGACGAGGACTCGAACCGTGTTTGCCCGGTCTTCCGCGGAGATACCGGTTGATCCCGGGTCATCTGCATCCACGGACACCGTAAAACTGGCGGATTCGACGTTTTGACGCCGGTCGGGAATCATGCGATTGAGTTTGAGTGCGTTCGCCTGGTCCTCGGTCATCGGGACGCAGATTAATCCGCGAGCATACCGTGTCATGAAATTAATCTGTTCCGCAGTAATGTGTTCGGCAGCAACCACCAGATCCCCTTCATTCTCCCTGCAGGGATCGTCCTGTAAAAGAATCATCTCGCCGTTGCGCAGGTCCTTCAGGATGGGTCCAAGCGGTTGTGTCGATTGCACCACGGAAATCTCCTGTACAGTCAGATGTTATGAGGCTTGCTGAGGCGTTCTGGATTGCTGTAACGGGTCCGGCAATTCGAATTCAACGTCCTCTTCAACTGTGCTGAGTTCACGCACCTCGGAACCGGGGTGTAGATCCTTCAAACATTCAATAACGCCCTGCACAAGATCTTCCGGCGCGGATGCCCCCGCTGTCACACCAACTCGTTCCAGGCCCTGCAACCAGGACCGTTCAATTTCGGACGCTTCCTGCACGCGCCGGGCCGGCACGCCACGACCCCGGGAAACCTCCACGAGACGATTCGTGTTGGAACTGTTGGGGGCCCCCACCACGAGGTTGAACTCCACGTGCTCGCATAATTCCTTAACGGCGGATTGTCGGTTTTGTGTGGCGTAACAAATATCTTCTTTTGAAAGCCCTTCAAGCCGGTCAAACCTGGATTTCAACGCTTCCACGACCTCCTGTGTGTCATCCATGCTCAGCGTGGTTTGCGTTAAAAACGCAACCCGGTCGTCCGATTTTAGCGGAAGATCCTGAACGTCTTCCACCTCTTCCACCAGATAAATCCGGTCCGGCACCTGTCCCATTGTTCCCTTCACTTCCGGATGTCCTTCATGCCCGATAAGAATAATGGAAAAGCCCTGCCTGTAATATCGTCTGGCTTCAAGATGGACTTTCGTGACAAGCGGACAGGTGGCATCAAGGTACGTCAGGTCCCGTTCTTCGGCACGATCAACCACCTGTTGAGATACGCCATGAGCACTAAATATAACAACGGTTCCATCCGGAACTTCATCCAGGGTTTCCACAAACGTGACGCCATTCCGTTCGAGACGCTCCACCACGTGTCTGTTATGAACGATTTCGTGGCGGACGTACACCGGGTCGTCGTATACGTCCAGGGCCAGACGGACGATGTCAATGGCTCGATCCACCCCGGCGCAAAACCCTCGCGGGTTGGCAGCGAATATTTTCATGCTGTCGACATTCCCCGGTTCCAGTTCTGGTTATTGGCTCGGTATCCAGAGAAACACATGCCCATCTTTTCACAATTGCTCAAACATGTTTGTACAACGGTTGAGAGCCTTCATATATTCCACTTTGTTCCAAAAGAAGGTTTCTACTTTATTTTGCCGGCAAGGATGCCGGCGCTCCCCCGGTTCTTCACAAATAGGTGAGTAATTACTCATTTTTGAACCATTGTGAGTGCTGACTCACATTATTTCCTTAAACCATTGTCCAAAAAATACAATATTTTTCAAGGAATAGTAACTGGTCAACAATCCGTGGGGAAGGAAAGTATTTGTCAGAATACGAAAGCAGGGATGCCAATGACGGTGAATTCAGGAAATCCAGATGTTTCTTCCTTCAAAAGTCCCGGAGGGACGAAAGAAAATAGCCCCGTGCAAAGCACGATAAAAATTGGAAGTGACCAAACGTCACTTCATGTTTCATCTGAAGCGGAGAGAAACGGAGCGGAACCCGGGTTAAACGGCGAGTGAGTTTTTGGACCCAGCCTTTTCGGCAAAAAGGCTGGGTGGATCGCCGGGAATGCTTCAGTCTTCATTCACTGCCATTGGCATGGATGCTTTCGTTCCCGGTATGCCACGGATGTTGACCAGTTACAAGGAATATACTTTTCTACCGGGAACTGAAGATCAGTTGCTGAAAGAAAGTGAACGTGAAGGTAAAGATAGGTTGGGATACTGACGTGTTTTCCCGGGATTTTTCGCCCATTGGGTTGGCCGTTGCTCCATCTCACCGCTGTGTCGGACGATCCATCAAACTCGGGGACACGATAGCGGGCTCAATTTCTGTAGCAACGTTCCGAAATAGAGGAAGTGGCGTTCTTCGTGATGTTTTTTGGACGGAGGAATCGTTCGGCACATCATGAATTGCATCGTTCCGTGAACCAGGCCACCGCATCACGCAATGCTTCGTCCGCGGGCCGCGGGTCGTATTCGAGTTCCTCCTTTGCCCGTTCCGACGTAAAAAACATACGCCGCCCGGACATTTGAAGGGACGAACGGGTCAGGCGTGGTGTTTGACCGGTCATCCAGGCCCATGCTTCGGACATATACGCGACGGGATAAAGAGGGAGTTTGGGGATGCGACCATACGGACCGGTTGATCCAGACATCTCCGCCGTTTTGTCAAGAATTTCACGCAACCAAACGTTCTCACCGCCGAGAATGTATCGCCGGCCGACCTTCCCGTTTCGAAAAGCAAGTAAATGCCCCTTCGCGACGTCGTCCACGTGAACAATGTTCAGACCGGTTTCCACGTAAAACGGCATGTTCCCGTTTGCCGCATCTTTGATCATACGGCCGGTGGGGGTGGGCCGGAGGTCCCTCGGTCCAGCGGGGGCGGACGGAAGCACAATCACAGCGGGTAACCCGTCTTCCGAAATCAGGTTTTCCACGACTCTCTCCGCCTGGCATTTGGAGCGTTTGTAATGACCGATCATTTTTTTTACCTCCGCCCGATCGGTTTCGTCGGCGGGGGGGCCCTCCGGACGAATGTTCAGCGTGGCCACACTACTGGTATACACCACCCGTTCCACCCTCTCTTCCAGGGAAGCTTCCATCAGGCGTCTTGTTCCTTCCACGTTTATGTCGTACATCGGTTCCGGATCCGGCACCCAGAAACGGTAGTCGGCGGCGGTGTGAACCACAAGGTCACACCCGGACACGGCCCGCATTAACGATTCGCGATCCCGCAGGTCCCCCACCGTTTCCTCCACCTCCAGATCCTGAATATTCTCCCGGTTGCTGGATTCTCGCACAAGAACCCGTACGTCGTGACCGGCGTCAAGAAAACGTCGTGCCACGGCCGAACCAATAAAACCCGTGGCTCCTGTGATCAGCGTTTGCATTGAATTGTTACTGGAAGAGGTGCTGAAGAGATGACCCCGGATACATTGCTGAGAAACCCCGTTTTGTCCGTACGACCACGGTCGACGTCAGCCGCTGCAGCCTCGGCCTACACACATAACCTAATTCCTGACGTTGCGGGCCCGTTTCAGCCGTTTTCCAGCACGGTTAATCCCCGTTGTTGTCTTCGTGACCTTCCGGAGGCCAGGGGTTTTTCATGGTTGCATCCTCCCCCGTGAATTCAATCTGCTTTACGTCACTGTACGTAATGGTACGGTTGTCGCTTCCGTCGGAGGGCATCATGCGTAACACGGACGCTTCCGGGGATTCCTCCTGTTTGCGATCAAAGACATACCCTTCCAGCACGTCCCCATCGTGGGTAACAACGGTTACGTCCCCGCGATAGTCAAACGCTTCTTCGATGCTGTGAAACAGGTCATCGGTGTTCTGAAGTTCGGGTTTCCACCCTTCATGCGCACCGGTATCAGCATCCGAATCATTCTGTTTCTGACTTCCCATTCCCCTGATAAGTTAAATAAAGTGGTACGAGGCCGCTGATGCCACGATTTTATCCCGTTCCCGGAAGAATTAAAATAAAAAGTGATTTACGGCCCCCAATTAAGGTACCGCACCTCCATCTTCCCGAACCGGTCGTACTGCTTGTGGACGAACAGGAAACACCGGAAATAAGTGAATCGACGTTTTCTTCTATCCGATGAGCGAGGAACGCAATCAGGAACACCACGTGGAACAGGGGTTGAAAAAGCTGTTCAAAAGCGGTCTGTTCCTCTGGGTTCAACTTGCCAAAACCCATCCTGTGGCTATCCTGGTGTTTTCCGTCGTCATCACCGTTTTTTCCGTGTGTGCGGCGATCCTGTACCTGGGCGTGGATACGAACACGGCGGGGATGCTTTCCGAAGAGTTAACGTTTCGAAAGGACCTGCAGGAGTTCCGGGAATCGTTTCCGAAGCTCGAAAACTCGTTGATCGTTGCACTGAAGGGAACGGACAAGAAACAGACCCGCCGTGCTGCCGTTCGGCTGGCGGACGCACTGAAAAAGCGATCCGGTGTTCTGGACGACGTGTCGTACCCGGAGGGAAATCGGTTTTTTCAGGAACATGCGGCACTGTACAGGGACCTGCGGGAGCTACGCACCATTCGGGACAACATCAAATACACGTCATCCGCAATGTTCCCGATTTTACAGGAGCGCAACCTCATCGGCGTGTTCGACGGTTTAGGCCGGATGCTGCAAGAAGTACCCCGTTCATCCGAAGATCATGTAGAGGAGAGGTCCCCGGATCTGCAGATAAAACGACGTTTCTTCCGCGAGTTTCGTCGAACGCTTGAAGCCCACCTGAATGATCGGGATCGGATATTTCGCTGGAACGATGTACTCACTGCGTCCGAACCCGAAACAATTTCGGAGACAGAATCCCCCGGTTTTACATATGAACAGATTCTGGTGAGGCCGGATCCTTCGTTTCAAACCCTTTATCCCGGCGAACGAGCGCTGAACGTGATTCGATCGACGGCAAACCACCTTGACCTTGAGGGGAAATACGGCGTTCAGACACGGATTACCGGAAAAATAGCTTTACAGAACGAGGAGATGAAACAGGCAGTGAAAGGCACCATCATCGCAAGCTTGCTTTCGATCGTTTTTGTTCTCTCCATTCTGTATGTTGCCTTCCGCTCCGTGAAGTTGGTGGGATATTCACTTATCACATTGTTTGTTGGGCTTTGCTGGACAGCCGGAATAACAGCCCTTACCGTGGGACACCTGAACCTGATTTCCCTTGCTTTTGTGGTGTTGTACATTGGGCTCGGGATCGATTACGCCATACATTTTCTCATGGGGTATCGAGAAAACAGGCAGGAGGGGGAGACGCCAGCCGACGCGCTTGAGCTTTCCAGCCGGCGAGTTGGCGAAGCCCTGATCCTCTGCACGCTCACGACGGCCATCGGATTTCTGTCCTTCGTTCCCACCTCCTTTGTCGGCATCGCCGAGCTCGGTTTCATCGGAGGAATTGGAATGGTGATCAATTTTCTGGTCACGCTGACACTTTTGCCCGCCCTGTTAACAATTTCGGTTCCGGAGGAAAACGCCGGAAACTTTTTACTGTCGGCGGAAACAGGTTTTTCGTCGTTCTCCCGCATACCGGTACGATTTCGAGGACCCATTATTTTGGCGGCATTCGCGTTTGCCATTCTGACCGGCTGGTTCGCAACAGGCATTCGCTTTGACTACAACCCGATGCATCTTCGGAACCCCACCTCCGAATCCGTTGCGACCTTTCGCGAACTGCAGGCGACCAAAACCCCCCCGTCGAGCATATCCGTACTTGCTGCATCCAGACAGGAGGCTAAAACGTTCCGAGAGCGTCTCGAGAAACGACCGGCGGTAAAAAAAGTGATGGGACTTCAGGATTTCATCCCGTCCGATCAGGAAAAAAAACAGGCGGTTTTTGAAGAAATCCTGAAACTCAACCCATATGGTGAGATGGCAAAGCTGTCTGAGGCCTTCAAGTGGGGGACCCGGTCCCGGGCAGCTGCAGACGTGTTGGAATTTTCACCGAAACGTCCCCCGGTGGATGATGTACTGGCCTCGATGCACGAGTTTCTGGCTCAGCTCAATACGGTTCTGCACCAGAACCAGCCCGGGCAGGTTCGTGACACCCTTCAAAAGCTCAAACAAAGTCTCGAGCGATATGTGGAGAAATTGGATCGGCGCTCCGACGATCGAAAAGGTTCATTGCTGAGCAAACTTCAGAAGCAAACCTTTTCTTCATTTATACCGATCTTACAGATCTTCAACACCGCCCGGGACGTCCCGGAAATTACCGAGGAAGACCTTCCGGAAGAGATCGTATCCCGCTGGATCGACCGTCAACGCCGGTACCGGCTTCAGGTCTTTCCCGCTCGCGGAATGGATGACAACGAATCCATTCGATCGTTTGTCAGCTCGGTAAAGGAGGTGGCGCCGTCCGCAACGGGTTCGCCGGTGGTGTACCTCAGAGCGGGGCAGGCAATTGTCGAATCGCTTGGAATTGCCCTGCTCATCGCCCTCGTATCGATGTTTCTTCTGCTTATAGTTCTGCTTGATAGGAAGCGCGACGTGGCGTATGTCCTGGGTCCACTGTTGCTTGTTGGGGTGTATACATGCGGGACAATGGTGATGATGGGGATTCCGTTTAACTATGCCAACGTGATCGTGCTCCCGCTGGTGCTCGGAATCGGAGCGGACAATGGAATCCATATGCTGAATCGAGTTCGTCGTCAACCCGCAGGGAGTGAGAACGTATTATCAACAGGAACTGCCCGTGCGGTGTTGTTCAGTGCTCTGACGACCACGGGAAGTTTTGGCAACCTGATTCTGTCCTCCCATCGTGGAATGTCCAGCATGGGCCTGGTGCTTACCATTGGAATTCTGTTTATTCTGCTTGTGACGCTGGTGCTTCTTCCGGCCCTTGTTTCGGGTTCCTGAGTGCGGTCAGGTCGTCAAACAGAAAATTCATATTGTGATCGTACCCGTTTCCATTCAGGTGATTGCTGAACCTGTACACATGTTTTTGATATCGGCAGAGAGCGATGAGCGGAAAATGTTTGGAGTACATGGAATAACCGAGGTAAAAGACTTTCGGGAACCCGGTCCCGGTAAACAGTTCTTCATGCCACGTTCCATCATGTTCCTGCTGTTCCACAAGAAACTGAACACCCCGGTCAATGGATTGGCACGGAAAGGCCCCACCGGCCAGCAGTCCCATTACCGCCCAGGCGGTTTGACTCGGGGTGCTGTCAATCTTCTGGTACGTTTCGGGCGTCTCGTATGAGGCACAGCTTTCACCCCATCCTCCGTCTTCATTCTGTTTGTCTTTCAGCCACTGAACCGCTTTTTCCATCGCTTGCTGATCTTCTTCCCGGTTCGTTAGCTTCAGCATTTCCAGGGCCTGCCAGGTTCCGTATACATAATTGACCCCCCACCGTCCATACCAGGAACCGTCGTCCTTCTGTTGATCAAGCACGAACCTGCGGGCGTCTTCAACCACGTCTTCCGGCACCGGACGAGATGATTTGTAGAGGTATTCCACCACCCGCCCGGTAATGTCCACGACACTGGGGTCTAAAATTGCGTTATGGTCGGCGAGCGGAAGGGAGTTTAACCACTCCCGGTTGACGTCCCGGTCGAACGCCGCCCAGCCCCCATCCGAATTCCTCATGTCAAGAAGCCATCGGCGTCCCCGTTCAAGCTGCTCGTCCACATCCTCGGTAAGCGACTCAAACTGTTCCAGTGCCAGAAGAACGACCGCTGTGTCGTCGATATCGGGGAACCATGGGTTATCAAACTCAAAGCACCATGCTCCCGATTCCACGTCCGGGGCATTCTTCTTCCAGTCTCCGGTCATATCCACCTGCTGCTCGGAAAGCCATTGCACGGCCGATTCCACTGCCTGTTGCAGGTCGTCCGAATGGTTCCGACGGTCGGGCAAATCCTGGTATTCACCCAGTGCAAGAAGAACCCAGGCCGTGTCCCAAACCGAGGAGTGACAGGGTTCCACTCGAATTTTTTCCTCTTCGTACACGTGAAGATCACGTAATTCGTCCATGGACGCCCGGAAAATCGGATGGTTCTCCCGATACCCGAGACACCATAACGCAATGATGGAATTGATAATCGAAGGAAAGATCGCCCCCAGTCCTCCATCCGTCATCCGTCGAATCATCCACGTCTCCGCGTGATCGAACGCCCATTGACGAAACGGGTTTTTGGGCACCTTCCCGTAAATATCCAGAAGCGTAAAACAGAACGCAAAGAACCGTTCCGCCATTCCCGATTTTCCCTCATCCGTCTCAATTTTCAGAAGTTCGGATATGCCTTCTTCTTCGTCAAGCGGAACCACCGGTTCCTTGCTTCGAATAATCGTCATCGGTGCGATGATACAGCGAGACCACGCCGAAAATTCGTAGAAGCTAATCGGAAACCAGTTCGGGATCAACAGCAGCTCGGGCGGGATGGAAGGAAGTTCGGACCAGCTAATCTGATCCAGGCACGCCAGGTAGAACTTCGTGTATATATTCAGGTTTGCCTTTCCCCCGAGCTCCTCGAACGTCGAACGAGCTTTCTTCATTTCATCGGACGCCGGATCCACCCCGCCGATCTTGAGGGCAAAATACGATTTGGTGGTGGCATTGATTTCCGCGGGACCTCCGGGATATATGGACCATCCCCCCCCTTCCAGCTGGCGTTCCAGAATATGATCCCGGTATTCGTCCACGTGCGGGATGGGGTCTTTTTCCAGAAATCGATACAGAAAGATGCAATCGGCGGCGAGTGTGGCGTCTACGTGAAGTTCCCCCAGCCAGTATCCCTCGTCCTCCTGTTTGGAAAGAAGGTTGTCCTTCGCACGTTCGATCACCTCATCAAGGGTGCGCCAATCCGAAACTCGATCTTCAGTTGGCCGAAACCGGATCTGAGTGAAGTCCTGTATCTGCTGATCCACAACGTTGTGCCAGTTTAAAACGAACTCTGAAACGCCATATACAAATTATTATAATACGCCTATAGTATAATATAATGATGGAGAAATGAAATTCAATTTGCTTTTTCCGGGAACGTATATCCTGTTTTTATCGGCACAATACCGGATCTCCTTCGTTTCCGGATTCAAAACGTATTTTCCTACTCGTTTTGAAAAAGAAGGTGCCTGGATCGGGCTTTTCAAACTCTCGGTACATTTCGGGTTGAATAATCAAACATTGCCTAATTTTCCCCATGAATCAGTCCCCTTCTCACTCGTTTTCCCGTCCGAAACCGGGTCTTCTCCTGAAGGTCCTCACAGTCATTGCGGGACTGTTTCTGCTGTTGCCCGGATGTCGGGGAAGAACCCCGGTGGAGTCGTCGGAGGATCGGGATTTTTCCTTTTTCACCCCCTATTCTGAAACGTCAAAGAAGCAGTCACAGAAGCCAGAAAGAAACTCCCCGCGGATTGATTCCTCTC
>CAYXQY010000135.1:0-9761 GCA_964466525.1 uncultured Planctomycetia bacterium | reverse complement strand
TACTTGCCAAAGCCACCTATGAAATCCATGAAAAGCTGGAGGCACCGCCCGAGGAGGGACCGTACGAGAAGAAGGCGGCGACGTTTGGGGGGGTTATTTTTCAGATCGTGCTGCTGGATTCCGTGTTTTCGCTGGATTCCGTGATCACGGCCGTCGGAATGACGGATTACCTGTGGGTTATGGTTGCCGCGGTTATGATTGCTATTTCGATCATGATCGTCACGGTTGGGCCGGTGAGTCGATTTGTGAAAGAGCACCCGACGATCAAGATTCTGGCGTTAAGTTTTCTGCTGTTAATCGGGATGACCCTGGTTGCGGAAGGGCTCGACCAGCACATTTCAAAAGGATACATCTATTTCGCCATGGGGTTCTCCATGTTTGTGGAGTTGTTGAACCTTCAGTTGCGCGGCCGGAAGGAGCCCGTGCAGTTCAAACATCCTCCTCCGGAGAAAATGACCTCACCGGCGGAGTAAGGGTCGGCGGAGTTGTTGTCCTTGCCTCGTTCTCGTAAACGGAGGAATTGGTTAATCAGTTTCCGACGGTTCCTCGTCTTTACTGCGGCAATGATACCTGTGGATCAGGTATGATCCGAGAAGTGTCCACCCGACCGAAACGCCGGAACCGATGAGGGCGATTCCGGAGAGCGAAAATCCAAGGGTCTGTAAACCGGAGAAAATCCAGCCGGTGACCGCGTCGCCGCCCCGGTAGAGAACCGTGTCCACCACGTTTTTTCCCCGGTAGGTTTCGGACGCATTCAACGGGGAATACAGGACTTCACGGCCCGGGCGGGACAGCCCGTAATTCGATGCTCGCCGGGTGATCTGAAACGCGATAAGCGTGACGAGCACCGGAGACAGGGCAAGCGCGAGAAACCCGAGCACGGTCGTAACCGGCAGGGAGAGCAGAGCGGGACCCGGACCGAACCATTTCATCAGGTAACCGGTCAGGAACAACTGAAAAACAAGGGTCAGTGCGTTGGAGCCGAAGTCGATCAACGCAAATACCTGCGTTCGGTTTGCCGCCTCCGTTAGGGCCGCGTCAATGATTTCAGCCTGACCGAAATAGACAAACGTGGAGGTACCGGTATAAATTACGATAAACAGACCGATCAGCAAGAGATAGGAAGACGTGAGTAGATCACGGACGCCGCTCAGTGCATGACCTTCAATAAGGTCGTCCTGGCCGTTTTCCTGTTTGGATGTTGTCTGGCTGTCGTGATCGGATGCTGCCCCTGCATCAGGAGGACACCGTAAAATACAGCGAATGGCGATCATGGCCACGAGCAGGAGGCCCGCGCTGAGCAGAAACAGGTCATGAATCGGAAGAAATTCGACGAGTGTTCCGTTGACGGCGGGTCCGGTGATCGCTCCGGCGGTTCCCCCCGCAGCGATAAATCCGAACAACCGGTGAGATTGCTCCTCGTGATAGAGGTCGATCATCAAACTCCAGAACACGGAAATGACAAAGAGGTTGAACACGCTCAGCCAGACAAAGAAGACGTACGCTCTCCAGACGGGAAATACGTCCAGGGTGAATACCACGTAAAACAGAAGCAGCTGCACAAGGAAAAAAACGTAGAACACGGGGACGATGGATTGTTTCTGGAAGGAGGAGACGATCCAGCCGAAAATCGGCACGACAAGGGCGGTTGCGAAGAAGGTCGCGGTGAACATCCACGGGAGGTTTTCCACCCCGCCCTGAATGCCCATCTCATCACGGATTGGACGGAGGATATAATACCCTGTGAGCAGGGCAAAAAAGTACAGGAACGACCAGAAGAGGGCGGGAACCTCGTCCCGGTGGACATCCAGTCCGAAGCGAAGTAACCGGTGGAGTGAAGAGAAGAATACGTCCCTGTACATTTCGATTGTAATGTGACGGCAGGTGTCTGTGAAGACGGCGTGGATTTTCGTTATGATTATATGTTACATCCCATGTCATTGTATCAAGCGTTACCAGAGGTTGTGGAATGCTGGAAATGAAGATGTTCAGTGAGTGCTTTGAATAAATCTCCACCGTTTCGTCAGTAGGTCTGTTTCCCGGCTCGCAGTCAGTTACACGAAAGGAGATCATCGATGACACTAAATCGACGAGACTTTATGTACGGAACGCTGGCGGCGGCCGTATCGGTTTGTACGCCGATTCATGGATTTGCCCAGGAGAAGTCAGGAATGGGGAAGATAACGGATCGAACGATGCGGACCCGGCGGATTCCCGGTACGGAGGAGGAGCTTCCGATCGTGGGCCTCGGCACCTGGCAGCAATTTGACGTCTCCCCTCGACCGGACACGGTACGTCCCCTTCGAAAGGTGCTGGAACACCTGTTTCGCATCGGGGGAAGTGTGATCGATTCCTCGCCGATGTACGGACGGGCGGAATCGATTGTGGGGCGGTTGCTCGAAAACATGGGGGCCCGAGAAAAGGCGTTTCTGGCCACGAAAGTATGGACCCGAGGTCGGTCGGAAGGAGTTCAGCAGATGAAACGGTCGATGGATAAAATGAACGTGAAACGCATCGATCTGATGCAGGTCCACAACCTCGTGGACTGGCAAACCCATCTGCCCGTGCTGCGATCATGGAAGGAGGAGGGGCGAATACGCTATTTCGGCGTCACACACTACACCGTCGGATCGTTTGACCGCCTTGCGGCCGTGATGGAGCAGGAACAACTCGACTTCGTTCAGCTTCCTCTGTCGATTGGTGTACGGGGAGCGGCGGATCGTCTGCTCCCGATCGCACGCAAACAGGAGATCGGCGTGGTCGTGAATCGTCCGTTTGAAGGAGGGTCTTTATTTTCGGACGTGCGGGGGCGACCCCTTCCGGACTGGGCGGAGGAGATCGGATGCTCCTCGTGGGCACAATATTTTCTGAAGTACATTCTGGGACACCGGGCAGTGACCTGTGTGATCCCCGGTACCAGTGATCCCGAACACATGCTGGACAACGCAGGAGCGGGCATCGGACCGCTGCCGGACGAGACACAGCGGAAACGAATGCTCGATTACTGGAAACGTCTTTAATTGTGCACAGCCGAATTCTATTGGCGCGCAGCGAGTTCTACCCACGTCAAGTGGGCGTGAATGAGGTCTGAAACGGCACGTGCGAGACGGATCTCCGCCGGATCAGGGAAGTGGCGCAGTCGGTGTTTGGATTGGAATGTGATTCCTTTTTACCTTAAAGTAACGTGCCGATAAATTGGTATGCACAATCTGGTTCGCTTCGTGACGGACCTTTCCCATTCTAAGTTCCGATTGACAGGAAACATCAAGAAATGATAAATCGTGACGTTTTGCTTGCTGTATTCGTGGGAGTCGCATTTCTTTCAGGCATTCTGACGGCACAGCAGGACCGGGAAGAGCTGTACGACCCGGGGAAGATTGTATTTGATCCGGACGGTGTGCCCGAGCTTGCGGAGGGATTTCAGGCAAGCATTCTTGCCCGCGAACCGGCGTTCTTTCATATTTCGGCCCTGGCGTTCGGGAAACAGGGTCGGTTGTACGTGGGCGGCGGTCCACAATACCGCGTTCCCGAGCCGGACGACCCGAAAGATTCGATCTGGGTGATCATCGATAAAAATCAGGATGGAAAGGCGGAGAACGTGAAAGAGTTCGCCACCGGTTTCAATTCGGTTCAGGGGCTGGCGTGGCACGACGGGGAACTCTGGGTGGCAAACGCGCCGGACCTCACGTACGTTCGCGACACGAACGACGATCTGAAAGCCGACAAGTACGTAAAGGTGTTGACCCACCTCGGTCACCTTCGGCACGGCCTGCACGGGCTCGTGTGGGGTCCGGACGGACGTCTGTACATGAGCCAGGGGAACAGCAAAGTGCAGAAGGGAGCGCCGGAAGCGTTTCGCAAGCTTCACGGTGTGGAAACGGACGATCCCGTGAAACAACCGATTAATAAAGTGTATTCTCCGGAGGAGTACGAAGCGGATCACATCGGCAAATGGCCGAGTAGTGAAGGAGGGTTTTTGCGGATGGGTCCGGACGGGGAAAACCTTGAAATCTTTGCCCGCGGCATGCGGAATCCCTGGGACTGGGCATTTAGTTCCGGTTTTGATTGGCTGGCGGTTGACCAGGATCCCGGAAATTACGGTGATCGGGTGGTAATGCCATTTGAGGACGCTTATTTTGGCATGAATCATCCGGTGGCCGGGTTTGACTGGATGGGGGAAGACCCTCGAGTTGCCCCGGGCTCCTACCACTTTACGCGGTATAAATCCAACTCAATGGTCGGCACGGTGTATTACCTGCACGATCATTTTCCCGAGGCGTATCGTGACATTTTCTTCATCGGGGACTGGGCGAACAACAACATCTATACGTTCCGCCCGAAATGGGAGGGTGCTCTTATGAAGGATACCGGAGGGATGGAGGAGAATTTCGCGGATGGCGGCGAAAACCAGGGGAGTGAGTTGAGTTATACCCCGAAGGAAGGGAAACCCCTGTTCCGGCCCACCGATTTAGCCGTGGGGCCGAGCGGCGCGCTGTTTGTGGGGGGGTGGGGGGACCAGTACGGATCCAACTACGCGCACTTCGGAGATCCCGCCGATCCGATCGACCGGGGGGTGAAGTCCCACTTTGGTCGTGTGTTTCGGATACGTCACAGCAAACGATCCCTTACTCCCCGTGAGAGATGGCATACGGAAAAGCGAACGAAACCGTACGGAAAGTGGACGTTCGACCAGCTCATAGCGGACCTGGGCAAACAGGTGAAAGCATGGCGCACGGACGCGCAACTGGAACTGGTTCGACGTGGAAAGGCGTCTCGTGAACCGCTCCTGGAAGCGATCCACAGCGGGGAGCTGTCGCAGATGGCCGAAACCTACGCGGTCTGGGCGCTGGGTCGGATCGGGCCGGACGTGGAACGGTTTCAAAAATGGGCGAGCGGGAAGGGAGGCGCCGACCTGAATCGACGACTCCAGGCCATCCGCGTGCTCGGCGACCGCGGCGTGACTGAAGCGGCGGACGTCGTTGCCGGACAGCTTGCGGATCCGGAATCCCGTGTACGCATGGCGGCCGCGCTGAACATAGATAATATCGGTAGTAAGGAACAGGTTCCTCAGCTTACGGCCGCGATGGAACAGGAAACGGATGAAACGGTTTTCTACACTCAGTGGAAGTCGCTCCGGGCCATGGCCTCCCGGGCGCAGCTGATTTCGGTGATCGAACAATCCCGTGCCGTCAACGTGCAGGGCGGAGCCCTGTTTGCGCTGGGAGAGACACCGGACTCGGTCTGTTCGAACGTTTCCATCACCGGAGAGGGAGGAATACAGAAGGTCCGTAATATTTTGATGGACAAATTGAAGGAACACTGTCAACTATCCATTACCCCGTCGAACAAGCGCTTTCAGGGCAAGCTTGAGGTGGAAATCAGCGGACCGGGTACATCGGGAGAAGGCGACCTGAAGGTTCGGTACGCCCTGAACGATGAGCTGACCGCAGAACGTCCGGTGTATCGGGGGGAGATTGACATTGAACGGGACGCAGTGTTGCGTGCGGCGTTGTTTTCCGACGGAAAGCGAGTGGGACCTGTTTACACACGTCAGTACGATGCTGCCTCCGACGACTCCATGGATAAACTTCTGATAACGGGTCTGAAGACCTCCACGGACCATACGTATCAGGTACAAACGTTCGGTCTCGCACCGGGAAGGAAGGTGTACGTGGATCGGGATTACGAGTACGAAGCGGTTCCGTCGGAACTGAAAGGGGCCACGCACATTCAAACGGCCAATGACGATAAGGGGGTGGAAACGGAAGAGCACCTCCAGTTTTCCGTAAACAAACCGGTGACGGTATACGTCGCGCTCGACGAACGGGCGGAGCGTCCGCCGGCGTGGTTGGAACAAAGGGGATTTACCTCCACGGATATGGCCCTGGACACGACGGATGTGTCGTTTGAACTGTACAAAAAGCAGTATAACGCGGGGACGGTCAAGCTCGGCGGAAATGCCGGCGCTGGCTCGTCGAATTATCAGGTTGTATTGCGTCCGCAGAAATCCTGATCAACTGTAAATTTTTTTGTAACTACTTACCTATTTGTGAAGAACCCGGCCCTGCCGGCAAAAAAAAGTAGAAACCTACTTTTCTTAACCAATAGGTGAGTAATTACAGTTTTTTTATTCGGGTCATCGCGTTCGAACCGGAAACGCAATGATGTGGGGACACCAGGCGGTGTGACGGATGAGGGGTTCCGTTTCCGATAAGAAATATCGTTCGAGCCCTTTGATCTGTGATCCGTCGTCTACGGGTGGGGTTGGGAGGGGAGAGAAGACGTGGAAGAAGCTTATCCGGGGGTCGGATTGTATCCGTGCCGGGAGACCGAGCTGTGAACCCAGTTAAATTCCTTTTCGAGGACGTCCGTTACGTCTATAAGGTTTTCGGAGCGTTTAATCCGTTGCGGAATGCAATCCAGGGAGTAGGTCTCGATTTCCAGGTGGGAGCAGAGGTCGTGCTCCAGAATATGATCGAGTACCTCATTCGTAATTTCCTGAGTGGTGTAGAGGTGATCGAACTGCTCGAGAAACACCGGAACGTGAAAGTGCGTTCGCCATTCTTCGTAGTCCATCCAGTCGTTCAGCAGCTCATTGTCGAATTCGGAAAGGTCTTTCACCAGCTGGAGCTCCCCGTCACGGTTTCGGGCAGCTGTCTGGTGGAGAAACTGTTCCTCGTTCATGCTGAGTAGCTGGTCGACTCCGTTCGGGCTGTCGGACGGCTGGAACAGGACCGGAGCCGAGCTGATCTGAAGTTTTCCGATATCCACCGGTACGCGGGACAGCTCATCAAGAGCGGTCGCCGGGTCCTCGAAAAGAACCGCCAGGTGAGCCGTGTCCAGACAGATGCCGAGATGGCGCTGCAGAAGTGTTTTGCACTCCGATTCGGACAGAGACAGAGCGTCCGTGTACTGCCGGAGGCCGTCCGTCATCAGATAGTTCCGGTAAAATTCGATGAGGTCTCCGGTTTGCTGGAACGTACAGAGTGGTTCAGGTTCCAGACAGAGCTGAATCCGCCGGTCGTGTTCCTGTTCTTTTTGATGGAGGTGATACGCAATACGCAGTAAATTGGCCAGAATACGTTCTTTGTGACGGGGTTTGTTTCCCCATTCGCGAAACGTACCCGGCAGTGTACTGATGGTTCCGTATGAAACGGCATCCATCAACTCGACCAGCACTTCGGCGGCCCATCGGGTATACCGGACACGGTCTTCTTTCAGCCAGGAGGGTTTGAACACGTCTTCTTTGACAGCGGTTCCCTGAAACTGTCCGGCGGGGAATGCGTTGAGCGTAAACACATAGAGGTCGTTTTCGTCCAGAAGAGCTTTCAGCTCATGCAGGCAGTTTTCGTTCTTATGTAGTTTCTCCACGGTTTCGTAGGATAGGCGCAGACCGACGCCCATCCGCGAATCCGGGTATAATCGGTTTTTCAGGGGGAGCGTGTACTCACGGATGGAGGATTTGACCTCGTTCAGGGTATAGGAGGGGTGAATGTTCAGGCAGTAGGTGAGGTGAAATGAGTGATTCTCGTGTTGCCAGTGGGCCATGGACGGTGTTCCTACAGGAGTAAATATTGGAAATTTGTGGTCCTATTTTATGTTATTGAACGGTAAATTCAAGATGAATTCGAGCGCAGGGCGTCCCGGGAAATCCGGTGGGAATTGAACGAATGAATCCTTATACGGTGCGGTCCAGGTATTGTGATGACCGTGATTGTCATGATCAACGGAAATTCGCAGAAGCGTGAACTGTTTGCGTATCGTGGTTTCGGGGGGAGGAGGTACGGAAAAATTTAGTTTCTAATGAAACGAGTGAATCTTTGCAACAAGCAGGTACATTTTGTTACAATACCCTACCTGTAGCTCCTGTTCTTCCATTTTGTAATTCTCCACGCATGAAAGACGCAGCCTTCGAACGGATCCTCAGCGACCTTCGGGACGGGGAAATGATTCTTCTCCAGGATGCCCGGAGTCGGGAAAATGAGGGAGATCTGGTCCTGCCGGCTGAAAAGGTTACGCCGGAAGCCATTAATTTTATGGCCACGTACGGCCGGGGGCTGATCTGTGTACCGCTTCTTCCGGACCGGGCCCGGAAGCTTGGCCTGCACCCGATGACCTGTCGGAACACGGCGGAACTCGGGACGGCGTTCACGGTTTCCGTGGACGCGCGGGAAGGGGTCTCCACGGGAATTTCCGCCCGGGATCGGGCCCGGACGGTGCAGGTTCTTCTTGACGACGAGACGCGTCCGGAGGATCTGGTACGTCCGGGACATCTGTTTCCGCTGATTGCGAAAGAGAACGGGGTGTTTGAACGTCGAGGGCAGACTGAAGGATCGATTGACCTGATGAAGCTGGCCGGTCTGACCCCCGTCGCGGTGATCTGTGAGGTGATGAACGACGATGGGACCATGGCAAGGGAAAAACAGCTGAAATCATTTTGTGAGGAACATGAGATCCGACGATGTCGCATTCACGATATCGTCCGATACCGGGCACGACACGAGAATGTCGTAAGCAAAGAGGCGTCGACGGAGTTACCCACTCGAGTCGATCAATTTCAGCTCTCCCTGTATCAATCCGATCTGGATGACCACAACCATCTCATGCTCACGCCGGAGGGGCAGCCGGAAACGCCGGACGAACCGCCCCTTGTGCGGATACATTCCCAGTGCCTGACGGGGGACGTGTTCGGCAGCGCACGCTGCGACTGCGGCGAGCAGTTGGATACGTCACTGCACCTTATCTCGAAAACGGGAAACGGCGTGCTCATCTATTCGACCCAGGAGGGGCGAGGTATTGGCCTGGCCGATAAACTGCGGGCGTACGAGAAAAAAGACGAGGGGCTGGATACGGTGGAGGCGAATGAATCCCTCGGACTCCCCAGGGACCGGAGGAAGTACTGGAGCGCCGCCAATATTCTCTCCGACCGCGGCTTCGAGAGGGTGCGTTTGCTCACGAACAATCCACAGAAAGTGGAAGACCTGGAGGAAATGGGAATGAACGTGGCCGAACGTGTGCCGCTTGAGGTCGAATCGGATGGAGAAAAACGAGAATATCTACGAACGAAAAAGGAGAAGCTGGGGCATCTTCTTCAACAGATTTAACTGGATTTCGTTCCTTTTTTGTTGCAACCCTGAATGACCGTTCACGAACGTTACCTGAAGACCCGTCAGTTTTCCGTGGCGGACCGGTTCAAGGCGGGCGGTGAGGCGCCGCTGTTTTTGATAGCCGGTCCCTGTGGCATTGAATCAAAACCCCTGCTGGATCGGGTCGCCGGACGGTTGAAGGAGATCACGAGTGACCTGAGGTTGCCGTTCGTGTTTAAATCCAGTTACGACAAAGCCAACCGGACCTCCGTCGATTCATTCCGTGGACCGGGTCTGGAGGACGGGTTAGGCATGTTACAGGAGGTGCGGGAGAAGTTTGATGTGCCCGTCACCAGCGACGTCCACTGCCGTGCACAGGTCGAACCGGCGGCCGAGGTGCTTGACGTCCTTCAGATCCCTGCGTTCCTCTGCCGTCAGACGGACCTGATCCGTGCCGCTGCTGAATCCGGTTCCGTGCTCAACGTCAAGAAAGGGCAATTTCTCAAACCCTCGGATGCCGGATACATCGTTGAGAAGGCGGAGGAGTCGGGGAACGAGCGGGTGTTAATCACGGAACGGGGGACGTGTTTCGGATACGGGGATCTCGTCAACGATTTTCGTTCCATTCCTATCATCCAGTCAGATGGAATTCCGGTCGTGTACGACGCCACACAC
>CAYXQY010000134.1:0-9907 GCA_964466525.1 uncultured Planctomycetia bacterium | reverse complement strand
GAGACGGTTGCCCTCCATCGTAATGACAAACGTGTTCCATTCGCCGATGGGTCGATCGGCACGGACCCGAGGGGTGACCCCGGCACGCACGTCGTTCGGCATGTTCCCGTCCGTACGGTATCCGTATACTTCTCCGGAACCCACGGGCCAGTTCCAGATATTCACCTGGGATTTCGGGTTGCCCCGGAGATAGATACCGGAGTCAGCGTTCTTGACTGTCTTTGTGCGTACATTTCCCTCATCGTCCTTCAGCGGACGACCGTCCGCACCAATCAATGGCCGCTGTTCCGTGGTGGGTGCTTTTTTCAACCGCCACTCAATGTACAGCACAAAATCTTCAAAGCTCTTTTTGCTCCATAGCGACTCCCCCACACCCGCGACGGGGTCACAGTCAATGACACCGTCTTTGATACTCCAGACTTTTTTCGCTCCCTCCGTTACCTTCCATTGATCCAGATCCGTTCCATCAAACAGGGTTTGCCAGCTTGAAGCTTCATCCTGTGCAGGAACAACGGAAACCAGCCCCAGCAGAAGGAATCCAATTGCGAGGAAAAAACCAGATGCATTCCGGCTCATAAGTTTGTTACTCCAGATAAGTACGTTCTATATACTGTGGCGAAGACAAAAAGGTATCCAGATCCGTCGAGTTTTCAACCCGTCGAACACATGGTGGATTGAGATAATTGATTGTAAGTTACGCCGGATAGAATATGAAGTCCCGAACAGGTTCGGGAAACATGAGCTGTCGTAATCGGGCAGAACCCGTCCGGTGTAACCGTGTCAGGGTTCAGAAACTGCGTCCCTGAGGAATAAGCCGTTTTCCCTTCAACATGTTTCCCGACCAAAGGGTTACCGTCAAACGAATCAAACGGAAGCAGGGATGCAACGGAACCCCCCGTAAAATCGTTTTACGAAATACGAAAGGTCGGATACGTAAACAGTAAAAAGATCAAATTCGGGACTCCATCAAGTCATTCTTGCAACCATCGTGCAAACACCTGTTCTGGAGTGGAGAAAAGTTCTCCTGCAAAGCACGGATACACATTCGCACCCTGACAGGATCCTCTTGTTCCATTTGAACACTCCCTTAAAGAGACAAACGAGACGGACGGGACGGTTCTCCGGTACTGATTCGAATTCGTGATTGAATTCAGTTCAGTCCCGTTTCACCGTAATGTATTGCCCGGAACCGTTCCGCAACAGGTAGACAAGAGCCATGTTTTCCGGCCCGGCCTTCAACGCGTTGCGGGCTTCACTGAGGCTTTTTACCGATTTCCGGTTAATTTCAGCGATGACGTCGCCCGTACGAATTCCGGCTGTGGCTGCGTTGGAACCCGGCTTTACGCCGGTGACGACCAGGCCATCGACGTTTTCCGGGATCTCCTGCCGGCGGCGCAGCTGCGGGGTAATCGGGGTCAAGGACAGTCCGAGTTCTTCAAGCTGACCGGGCTCTGAGGAGCGGGTTCGATCGGAGAGTTGTTCGTCACCGGGGCGTTCGGCGAGTGTGAGCTGAACTGTTTTTTCGTTTCCATCACGGACAATTCCCACCGAGACCTCGGTGCTCGGAGATGTTTGAGCCACAGCAAACTGCAGGTCCCGAACGTCTTCGACCGGCTGGCCGTCGAAGGAAACAATAACGTCCCCCCGTTTCAAACCGGCTTTTTCGGCGGGGAGGCCGTCCATGACCCCGCTGATGAGGACGCCGCTATCCCGTTTGAGATCAAACGCCTTCTTGAGCTCCGGGGTGATCTCCTGAATGTTGACCCCGAGAAAGCCCCTGCTGACTTTTCCTTCCTCGACGATACTGGTTGCAATGGAACGCGCGAGGTTGATCGGAATCGAAAACCCCACCCCTTGGCTTCCGCCAGACCTGGACATGATCACGGTGTTAATACCGATAACCCGTCCCTTCGCATCCACAAGTGCGCCCCCGGAGTTTCCCGGATTAATGGATGCGTCCGTCTGGATGAACTTCTCGTAATCCAGCATGCCGATCCCCCGGCTCTTGGCGCTCACGATGCCCTTGGTGACCGTCTGGCCCACGCCGAACGGATTTCCAATGGCAAACGTGATATCCCCGACCTTGATGTTGGAGCTATCCCCGAGTGTTGCGACCGGTAAGGGTTCCTCGGACTGAATTTTTAACACGGCAAGGTCCGTTTTCGGGTCCGAACCGATCAGTTCAGCGGGAAGTTCACGCTCGGATTCGGATAGTGCAACGCGAATCTCTTCCGCCTGTTTGACGACGTGATGGTTCGTGAGTGCATATCCGTCCTCCGAGATGATGACACCGGAACCGAGGCTTTGCTGTCTTCGTTTTTGCTGTTGCTCAGGTGAGTCATCACGGTCGAAAAAGCGACGTAAGAAGGGTAACTGGCGCCGGTCCGATTCCACAACCCGTGTGGAAAACACGTTGACGATACTGGGGGTTACTTTTTCGATCACGCTGGCATAACTCGTCAATGGTGTCTCCTGATCTCGTTCCAGGGGCGTGCTGTCGGTCTTTAAATTCAGTTTTTTCCCGGCAGGGTCCTGATCTTCGGCGAAACAACCCGTGAGCGAGGCGACAAGTAGACTGGAGACGAATACAGCTGTACAGAGAATCGGGGAGTAGCGAGGAATTGAAATAACCATGGCAGGTTCAGGGAAAATACATTAGAAATGCAAGAGGGAGGGAAATTCAGGCATACTATTTTACGTTTTCCTGGGTTCCAGGTCAATGCAATCCGGATCTATGCGAGTAGCGTTGCGATCAGACCCGATAGCACGATGCCGTCAAACGTACCGGCTCCTCCGATACTGGCAAACCCGGTACTGATCCGTTCCACGTCCTTCAGGTGAAGAAGATCCGCGCCGATCAGCGTCCCGAGCACGCCGGAGACAAACGCAACGGGGGGCGCCATCGTTCCCGTCGAAAAAAGATGCGTGAAGAGAAGTGCACTGAGTGCCGCAGTGAGCGGTGGAATCAGGGTGGGCATGGTAATTCCGACGCCCCGGACCGGTCGGGCGACTGCATAACAGACGATCGTCGTCGAGATAACCCCGAACAGGGCCGCCACGACAGCGTCTGCTCCGGTTCCCCAGAGAATACCAATTTCATATATTGCGATACCACACGGAACCACGCACCCGCCCACGTTCACCGCTATGACCGAATCACTCGGTTCCGGCGTGAGAGGCCGGACGAGCCGGTTCAGGCCGAACATACGTGAAACGACCTGATGCATCCGTCTTGTTCGCCGGGTTCGTTTGATCGGAATGTTGATGGTGCTCCCGATCAGAAGGGCAAACAGAATCAGAATCGAAGCGCCCGGAGAGAGATACAGGCGATCCAGGGCGGTGACGAACAGGTGCGTCAGAAAAAAAGGAATCAGCAGCAAAAAGAAAATGAGCAGACCGATGCCGATGCAGCCGGGAGGGACGGATCGCTTCATTCGTGTTATTTTCTCGGGTCAGTGACAGGGTCTGTGGGATACGGTTTCAAATGGACAAACATCCTCCGAACACGTACATCATACCGTAAAATCGACCGAGGTACAGATCGATCAAACATGCTGAACCACACACCTTTCATCCTGTTCAGAATCCTTGACCCGTGGGAATGACGGCGAGCAGGTGTTCAGTACAACTGAAACCGGGCCGGTGAAGAGAGACCTCCTTCTCCCGCGCTCCCGTTGAAGTTCAGCCAGAAGCCGGCGGTTCGGGTGCGGATTGTTCGCATCGTTGTTCAAGAAACGCCTCAAGCGGCTCGGCTCCCAGATCGCCCTCCTCCCGATCACGCACGGACACGGTTCCGTCCTCCACTTCGTCGTCGCCGACGATCAACAGGTATGGTACTTTTTGTTTTTCTCCGTTCCGGATGCGGTAAGACAGGGTTTCGTCGCGATCGTCCAGTTGAACTCGAACCCCTTCCCGTTTCAGCCGCTGCGTAATTTGCTCCGCGTATTCCTGCTGGTGTTCGGAAATCGGCAGAATCCGCACCTGCTCGGGGGCCAGCCAGAACGGAAACGCTCCACCGTAATGTTCGATCAGGATGCCGAGAAACCGTTCGATGGAACCGAACACCGCACGGTGGATCATCACCGGACGACAGCGGTTGTCTTCCTCGTCGATATACTCAAGGTCAAACCGTTTCGGCATGGAAAAATCAAGCTGAATTGTGCCAATCTGCCAGTCACGACTCAGGGCGTCCTGGACGTGGAAGTCAATTTTCGGCCCGTAAAATGCTCCTTCTCCTTCGTCAATTTCGTAGTCGATCTCCTTCCGATCCATGGCCGAGGACAGGGCGCTGTGAGCATGATCCCACATCTCGTCCCCACCGATTGCATCCTGCGGGCGGGTCGACAGGCTTATACTGACGTCGTCGAACCCGAAATCCTTGTACACGGTCAGGATCATGTCGACGACCTTTCCGACCTCTTCGTTGATCTGGTCCGGCGTGCAGAAAATGTGTGCGTCGTCCTGCTGAAAACTCATAACGCGTGTAAGACCGTGGGTAACCCCGCTTCGCTCGCGACGGTGCAACCGCCCGAAATCCGCGTACCGGAGGGGCAGGTCCCGATACGAACGGACGTCCCGTTTGAAGATCAACGCATGGCCCGGACAGTTCATTGGTTTGACCCCTTCCTGCTGGTCTTCGATGAAGTACATGTTCTCCTCGTACGCATCTGCGTGCCCGGATTTTTCCCATAAGCTCGTGCGGTAGATCTGGGGGGTTTTTACCTCCTGATAATTCTGTTCCCAGTACCACTGTCGGATGTAATCAATCAGTTCGTTATACACTGTGGTACCGGCGGGCAGAAAGATGGGGTGAGCGGGGGCGTGTTCCGTAAAATCAAACAGATCCAGTTGCCGGCCGAGTTTCCGATGGTCCCGTTGCTTCGCCTTTTCAATCCGTTCAAGGTAATCCTCCAGCGCACCCTCGTCCGGGAAAGCGGTCCCGTAAATACGCTGCATCTGGGCGCGCCGTTCATCCCCCCGCCAGTAGGCGCCGGTGGCCCGCTGCAGGGTGAAGGTTTTGATCTGACCCGTTGACGTCAGGTGGGGCCCTCGACAGAGGTCCGTGAACTCGCCCTGACGGTAGATGGAGATGGTTTCCCCTTCCTGAAACTGCTCGATGAGTTCAAGTTTCAGGTCCTGATCGTGGTCCTCCATGATTTCAACGGCTTCCGCCTCGGACACTTCCTCCCGCCGAATGTCGTGATCCTCCTCCACGATGGTTTTCATTTCGTCCTCGATGGCCTCGAGGTCCTCCGGCGTGAACGGGTCGTCCACCTTGAAGTCATAGTAAAATCCCTCGTCGATCGGCGGACCGATGCCGAGTTTTGCCCCGGGAAACAGCCGGAGCACCGCCTGCGCCGTGAGGTGAGCGGTGCTGTGCCGGAGAATATATAGTCCGTCTTCCGATTCAAGCGGAATGAGTTCAAACTCTCCGTCCTCCTCAATTTCATGGTACAGGTCGACCCAGTTTCCGTTGATTTTCCCCGCAACGTACTCACCGGGCGGAAGGTTGATTCGATCCATCACCTCCTGAACTTCCGTGCCGGGTTCCACGTCCATCCGATCACCGCCGGGCAGAGATAAAGTGGGCATATCAGTGCGACAGCAATAAAGTTACGACTGTATAATCGAGCGTGGTATCCGAAAATTCTGACGGCCAATATTGTACACCATCCGCCCGAACAATCCAACGTATGGCACATTCTCCGAAATCCGTGTTGTTACCGTTGCAGGTTCCCGAACGTCACGGAAGACCCCGGTCTGTCCACAGGTATGTTCCGTCGAAGGTATGCTGAAGGGAGGTCCACACTCGCACCCGGCTTTCTCCCGAAGGACCGGACTGTTAAACAAATTCCTCGAGTGGGACTTCGTGTTGGTTCAAAAGCTAAACTTGACTTTTCCTTCATGGAAGGAGCACGGAAATTGCCTGTTGACTGCCCCAACGAAACGGTCCAAAAAACCCGTTAAAGGAAAAATCGAACAACCGAACGCATCCGCATGTGGCTGTTAATTGTAATGGGTAAGGAGGATAATTGGAGAACGTGATACAAATTCGTGACCGGCATGATTTTTTGTTTACGTACGGAGGAAAAGATGAGAACGATCTATACCTGTGTATTCGTGTTCTGTTGCACGCTGTTGGGCCTTTCCGAACCGATTGTGGATGAGGGATCGGAAGTTAAAAAAATTAAAGGCGGATTTCAGTTCACCGAAGGACCGGCCTGGAACGGTGTGGATCAGTTTGTGTTTTCCGACATACCGCCCGATCGAATTTATCAATACGATCGCGCAACCGACAGGATTTCTGTGTTTCGGGAAAATACGGGAGGAGCCAATGGACTGATGTACGATGCCGACGGTCGGCTTGTGATGTGTGAGGGGGACAACCGGCGGGTAACCCGGCTGGAACCGAACGGTTCGATCACCGTGCTGGCGGACCGCTGGGACGGCAATAAGCTGAACAGTCCAAACGACCTGGTCATCCGGGACAACGGCGGAATTTATTTTACGGATCCTCGTTACGGAGATCGGTCCTCCATGGAGATGGACGTGGAAGGAGTGTATTACATCTCCCCGGACGGAGAACTTCGCCGGGTTATCGACCATCTTACACGGCCAAACGGAATCATGTTATCGCGAGATGGTGAGACGCTGTACGTGGCCGATCCGGGGGAGGGGCGGACCTGGGCGTACGACGTGGATGCCGGCGGTGCCCCCACGAACAGACGGCTATTCGCCGAGAGCGGAAGCGACGGCATGACCATTGACAGCGAAGGCAACCTGTACCTCACTTCGGGTGCGGTGCTCGTGTTTTCACCCGATGGGAAACGGATTGATACCATCGACGTACCGGAAAAACCAACGAACGTAACGTTCGGACCGCCGGATGGAAGCACGCTTTACATCACCGCTCGCACGGGGTTTTATCGAGTAAAAACTACCGTTCAACGGGGTCGTTGAACAATGCGGCCGGGCTTCCTGTGCATCTCAGGGGACACCCGCAATCACAGGGCTCAATAGAAATTGTTCCATGCCACATGTTCTTTTTGATTCCATTCCCTTTTTTGTTAGACTGCGGGTTCGATCTTAACTCGATCATCCGTGTTTGCATTCAGCGGGAGGGACAGGATGAACATATCCGTGAAAGGAGCCGCGATAGCCGCCGCGCTGGTATGGGGCGGTGTAATTTTTCTCACAGGGATGCTCTACGTGTCGAATGGTACATACGGGGATGAATTTATGGTCCTCCTCGCGTCTCTCTATCCGGGGTTCCATGCAGAACGAACCATCGGTTCCGTGATCATTGGTACCGTCTACGGGTTGCTTGACGGTGCGATATGCGGGGCCGTGTTCGCATGGTTGTATAATACGTTTCGGGATTTGTAGAACGTCTGTACCTGCCGTTCCCCCTCCATCGAATTGAGACATCACCCCGGAAGGGTTCTTAAAAAACCGTTCTGACGAAATCGTCCGAATGGAACGACTACTGAGAAATCCGAACGATTTGAACAGGAAAAGAACCATGATTTCCCGAATGCTTTACGTATTATCGGTTGTAATTATGCTGTGTATCACCCCCTCATACGCTGTTTCTCAACCGGCAGCACCCTCCGGGTTGCCGCGAAGTAAAGTTTATGATGCGGAGAGGCGACCCAACATCGTGTGGTTTATTATGGAGGACACCGGTCCGGACTTTGGTTGCTACGATGAACCGCAATCCCATACGCCGAACTTTGACCAACTGGCCGACCAGGGGGTTCGGTATACAAACGTGTTCAGTGCGACGCCGGTTTGCGGCTCGAACCGTTCCGCACTGATGACCGGCATGCATGCCCCCAGTATTGACGCACAGCACTTTCGATCTCACGAAACCGACGGCTACAGGTTGCCGGAAGGTGTGCGGATTGTCACGGACTGGTTGCGTCCCGCCGGATACACAACCGGTTTAATCTGGAAACAAAAGACCCATTTCCAGTTCAAATATGATGGGCGTGCCGGTAAGGAAAAACCGTATGATACAAGTAATCTATCGAAACTGTTCAACCAGGAACCGTTTTTCGCGCAGGTGCAGGTGGGTGAAGCTCATCGGGGGTTTCACGGTCCGGAGAAAGCGGACCCCGAAAAAGTCGACATTCCACCGTATTACCCCGATCATCCGGTCGTACGGAAGGATTGGGCACGCTACCTTGATTCGATTTCCGTCGCGGACCGCCGTTTTGGCAAGTTACTGGATCAACTTGAGGAGGCAGGGGTGCGGGATCACACCATGATCATTGTTACCTCCGACCACGGCCGGGCCATGTTGCGCGGGAAAGACTTCCTGTACGATAGTGGGGTGCATGTACCAATGATCGTACAATGGCCGAAATCAATGCGCTCTCCGGCGTTCTACGGGGAGGGCAAAGTGGACCGTCGACTGATCAGCCAGATGGACATCACGGCAACGACACTCTGGGCCGCGGGCGTAAAACCACCGATGACGATGCAGAGTCGCGTGTTTCTGGGCGAACGGGCACGCCGGCTTGCCTCCCTTTCGACGAATGAAGAGGTGGACCACCCCGTCCATCGCCGGTTCGTTTTCTCTGCTCAGGGCCGTTACGGAGAGACGGAAGTACGGACAAGAACAGTTCGCACCAGGACGTACAGATATATCCGTAACTGGCATCCCGAACGGCCGTACTTCCAGCGCCACGAATACAAAGAACGATCGTATCCAACGATTCATCTGATGCGGAAGCTGTTTTTCGAGGGCGAACTCACACCCGTTCAGAAGAAATACATGAAACCGGATCGGCCCGCCGAGGAACTGTTTTACATCCCGGATGACCCACACAACGTACGGAATCTTGTAAATTCGGATCAAGAGAAACACCAACAGGCGTTAAGACGGCTTCGTGCAGCGCTGGACACGTGGGTAATGGAAACGAACGACCACCAGCGGTTCCCGGAACGCGAAAAAAAATTACGAACAAAACATAAGAACAGAGACGATCCGAGTTTCAAAAAATGGGCGAAAAACCATCCGGAAAAGTACAGGCGATTCCGGAAATTGATGAAGTACTGGAATCGTATCGACGACGATGACGATAATTACGCCTATCGGAAACGTGTCTGGGGCGATGACAACCCCTTTCCGCTCATTGAGCTCGAGGACCCGATTGATGAGGAAGAATTTCCGGAAGAAAACCTGTTCGAATAACATGCTGACGGACAAAGTGGACAGACGACGTATAAATTCCCCATCATCCATCCCGACTCGAACAGGGCGTCGTTCGTGGATCAAATCAGCGAACCGAGCTCTTGTTCATCGTTGAATCATGTTTCCGACCTGTCACAGTTCATGCTTGTGATTGTAAGGTAACACGCCTATGAAACAGCGATATTTCAGTTACACACTTAAAACCGGTTGTTTCGTGCTGCTATTTGCTCTGACCTGTGTGGTCCCGCTGATCGGTCAGACCAACGAAAATCGGAACGGCCGGCCGAACATACTCATCATCCTCGCCGATGACCTGGGGTATTCGGACATCGGGGCGTACGGGGCGGAGATCGACACGCCCAACCTGGATCGGCTCGCAAGAAACGGCATGCGATTCACGCAGATGCACAACACGAGCAAATGTTTTCCGTCCCGTGCGTCTCTTTTGACCGGCGCGTACGCTACGCAGGTGGACATGAATCAAAACCCGAACGATTTTCACAACGCGGTGTTTTTCGGGGAAGTACTCAAGCGGGTAGGATACCGCACCCTGTATGTCGGAAAGCACCATGGGACGGACAACCCGTACGAATGGGGGTTTGACCACTACCGGGGAATGCGGGACGGTGGGGGGAACTACTTCAACCCGGGGAAACAGCGCCCGTCCGATCCCGGACCGCCGGCGCACAAGGATTGGGCGTATCCCCC
>CAYXQY010000133.1:0-9999 GCA_964466525.1 uncultured Planctomycetia bacterium | reverse complement strand
AATATATTCCCACGAAGGCATAAAATAGAGAGCAAGCGAGAAACGCCTGAACTGAACGATTGTTTTTCGATAATTTGAATCCCGAACACGAAGCTACAAGTTTTTATACATACCAGGGTGACCACCGGAGCGCGTGAATTCGCCAACTGGACACTACCACCTTTTTCTTCGTCGGGTTTCCTCGCGAACCTCCGGCCCGCAGCGGAAACCGCTCCTCAAAAACGTGGGTGAAGAAATTTGGTCTAATAGTTTCTCTAAACAGAATTTGGCGGTTAGTGATGGGTCCCTGAAGTTGATGATTTGATGGTTTAGTCCATTATTTTAGCATATTTCTACACGCGATGACTGAAATCATCGAAATGGCGGAAAACAGCGAAAGCGAACGCTCCCCGGCGGACGGTACTCCGGCGATGAATTTCCCATGTACTAGTGTTACCTAGTTTATATAGTATCTAGTTTCTAGTTTGTTGTATATTTATATTGTTTAGTATAAGTATAGTTTGGGTTGTTTTATTATTCTAGTAGTTATGTATATATGTTGGATTATGTGGTTATAATCTTATATATGGGTTGTTTCATGGGTGTCGTCCCGGTTCTGTGGTTCCCGGCTACCGACCGCCCCCACGTTTCGATCCTCGCGGACAGCAACCGGCATAGGTGCCGTTTCATTTCCGACCACGGTGTTTCGCGGCATTTCCTGAAATCGAACCACGGGCCACACACGGACGATTTGAAATCGAAAAATCGCATTAGCGCTCCTGAAACAATAGAAATCGGAAGATTAGCAAAAATACGAAATGCCAGCTGAAGTGGAACAAAGCCGATGACGTTATTGGGATAATTCCGATCCTATCAGCCCACCTCCCTGGTGAAGAATACGTCACGGAAACTGGGATCTCTCACTTTGTCAGGATTGCCATGATGGGCTTCCCACAGCAATCTCAGCCAGCCAAGGATGAAATGATCAATCTCGTCTATGGTGTCGATCTTTGACCCGAAGTGAGTCTCCCGACCGACACCCTCGACAGAAGTGAATAATTCGTAGAAGTTCGCGTCATCATTCACCGACACCAGGAACTCCTCGAAGTCGTCCTGTTGTTTGACCATTTCATGTATCCGCTTGGTGCTGGGCATGGGCTTAGTCCATCAGGGCTTCAAGGTCCGACAGTGACCGCTTCGATCTGGTCATGTGGCCCAGTTCCCGTGGGAGTTCCATGTTGGCTTGTGCGTACTCCAGGGCGTCGTTGAGGCGGTCCTGAAGTTGTCGGGAAATGCCAAGCTCCGAAGACTGGGCATCGGTCAGCGGCTGGTTGGTCTCAAGCAGCGGCCCCTGAATCCCAGAGGAATAGACAGAAATTTTCCACTCTGTACCGCCACGAGTCACGCTGGGAATAACCTTCAAAGTGATTTCTCCGTGAGGTTCGGTGAAGGTCGATAGGGACTCGACAGCCTCTGATACTTGCGGGCTGTCCACAACCTGCGTATCGTTAATTTCGGACTGTTCAGCATCGCTACCGCCGTTTTCGGTGGCATTAGATGCCATACCTGGCAGTTATATTTCACCCCCTTAGTTGTTCTCACTCCGAAACTAATGGCAGAGGATCAGCACCATAATACGGTCAATACCGGGTTATTCAGAGCTCTTGATATGCCGTCGAACCGCGTAGAATCCCGCTGCATAGATGCCGAAGGAGAATATCCCAATCGAAAATATCCCGATGGCGAAGATACCGACTGAAAATATTCCGGCTGAGAACACTCCAACAGAGAAGATTCCTGTGGACAATACGCCCACGCCAAAATTCCCCGCAGCCAGGAAACCAACAGCTGACTGCCCTGCTGCCAGGACATCATACCCTGCAATTGTTTCGACCCCTGCCAGTGTCAGAGCCAAGGCGACTACTAACAATCCGATGACGACGACGCCTGTGATGTCTTCCCAGTCCATGTATAGCGGCAAGTTGAATGAGACAAATGAAAAGTGTATGGGAGTTTGGGATGCTGCCCACGTACCATTATCCCCCGCATTGCGATTTTCAGCAAATCACCACCTATTCGGAATCCCTACCGGCGATCACCATATCCGTAGATGCCTAAATCAGGTGGGGAAGATTCCCGGGCTTTTCCTGGCTATTAGTAGCTCTCTTGGTCGGTAACAGGTTGCTTGGAGTCCGTCCCGAACCCTGCATCTATGGGGGTCCACGGTCGACCCAGGGTATGGCGTCCGAACGCGGTAGCGGGTGGGAAATCGCTGACGGAGAGACGGATGAGGAACCAACTGAAAACTACAACAGATACGAATTGCTGGCTTTGGTGAAGGCATCGAACCACCGCCAAGACATCCTGACAACCTTGCAGGAAGGGCCAGAGAACACGACTCACTTCAAGGACAAATGGGATGTGGCGACAGCTGACGTTCCTCGACGGTACATTAACGAATTACAGAAGCGGGGATTAGTTGAGTGTCTTACTCCGGATCGGAAACGATACCGGCTGTATGGGTTGACCGCTGAAGGTGAGGAAATGGCTGAAACGCTGTAAATTGGCGGTAGAGGCGGGAATATCACCATATAGGTTTCCCCAATATCTTCATTTTGTCTTAGTGTGGGGGTTGTGAATACCGATCATTATATCATTTTTACAACTAAAAAATTGTCGGTAGAGTGGATTAAGGCGCCCGATATTAGGGGGTGGATTTTGGGGATATTTAAGGGGATAGTATATTGCGTTATGGATAGCCTTATTTTCCCGCCGGATCGGTCGATGCAGCTAAATCATCTACTCAAGGTATTTATCTTCCCAATCTCTACGGGCCTCGACCTCTCTTCTTCCACGATCAGTAAGGCTATACATGTTGGTCCGGCGGTCCTTCTGTGATTTCTCCACCAATCCCTTTTCAACTAAAGTATCCAAATTTGGATATAGTCGCCCGTGATGTACTTCTTTTTCGTAGTAGTTCTCTAATTCGTCTTTGAGAGCAAGACCATGTGGCTCCTTTTTGCCTGAAATTACATACAGTGCGTCTCGCTGAAATCCTGTTAGATCGTGCATGAATATGATATTCGGTGGCAGCAAATGAATCTTTTGCGATAGTTCAATTACTCTCTAATAAATACGAACTACACAATACTCGTCCTAAATGTTGTCATTTCCACTTGAAGAGATGTTCTTTTTGATAGTGATGGGTACGGTTGGCATAGGAGCGGAAAATAGTTGATCTGTAGGTACACTCTTGTCCAGTCCGTGATTATACTCCCCTATGGTATAGCAGTGTGCAGCGTGTGGATTTGCAGCAGATACGTCGGTCACGCTGCCAGAGCCATGGGTGGCGTATCTCGTCGCTGAATGTGGATTTGATCAAAAGGAAGATAATGGAAGTATACCAGTTTGTGTTGGATGCCAGCGCACGATAGAGACATTGCTTGATCCCAAACACCCAAGAGGTGACACGGAACCCGACACAGCTGTTCGCTCATTTCTGAATGACATCACTATATCACAGCAGTGAGGGGATTTTCACATACCATTGATCAGGAGTCCGATACTTGTGTAGGACTGTATCACTCGTTGTCCGCAGAGCCCAGCCGGTCGAACCGAAATCTGCGTTCATGGATCCAATGAGCAATGCTGGAACAGAGAAACAGTAGCCCGACGATCCATAGACCAACCGATGGGCTAATGAGTTCCGTCGGTATGATGTCCAGCCAAAACGCCGCGGCGATTCCGACTGTGATGATGGATAAACCGATATAATAGATATTCCAAGGAATGGATCCTTCGGGCACTATATCCATATATATTTTGAGTTCTTGTGCCTTTTTCGTCAGTTTAATCGAATCCCTGTCGATTTCGACCATACCAGCCTCCTGTAACCGGTCCAGATGGGTCTGTTGGAGGGACGTATACACTCGCTTCCGTTCCGACGATGACAGCTCCTCGACGGTTTTCTCCTGCTCAATCGCCGCGATATGCTCGGCGAGCTCCGATAGTGTCGCCGTTCCCTGATCCCTCAAGTATCGGATCGTGTGACGCCGCCGATCGTTACTCAACAAATCAAAAATATTCGCACGAGTTGAAGTTCGATACTCTTGAAGATCGGGGGAATCTATGCTCAAAGATTATTTAATGCGGCATTAGTTTAAAAACTTCCCAACTGGTTATATATAGTGTATTTATAATTTTCCCATTTACATCATTTATCTTTGTCCCATACTCTCCCTACTTTCGGCAATTCGACAAAGAATACTGGACCTCTGGGACCGTTATCCCCGACCCACACCTTACCGCTAAACCGGTCGGGCAGCAGTCCAAGCAGTGGCCAATTAAGCAGATGGTATTGTGTTTCGGGAAACTGAAGGTGGAAAGCGCTGCTTGAAAGCGACAAGTCAGACTTGAATCCCCACAAGTTGCACAATACAAAGACCTTACCCGGTATACGGTCTTCCATGCCAGCAAGACGAAACGTCCTGATCGGCATCGGCGGACTGGTCGCAGGTGGTGGCGCCCTGATCGGTACGGGCGCTTTCACAACCGTCACAGCGGAGCGGACTGTCAGCGTGGAGACGGCAGGCGACAGTAACGCCTTTCTCGCGCTGGAACCCGCAGGTGGCGAAAACGGAGACTACGCGGACGACTCGGGCGATACCATCGAGATCACTCTCGGCGGGAATGGAAATGGACTCAACGAGAATGCCGTCACGACAATCCGGAATATCGTGGCGGTGACAAACAACGGGGCCGATGATGTCACCTCACTCGAATTGGAGTTCACTGAGACACCGGGTCCTGTCGACCCCTCGGACACGTTCAGCTTCCTCATCGATGACGGAAACAACCAAGACTCGGTGGACAACGGCAGCGACATCCTGACTGGCAACAACGGCGTCTCGGACACGCTGGGTACGGGAGGTTCGATCAATTTCGGTATCGAGGTTGACCTCATCGACGGCGGGAACAACAACGACCTGCCAGACAACGGGAGCTACACGCTGACGATCACGGCTGAAACCGCATAACTACCAAATAGCGTCGGCGTGGGGACTCGGTAAGGACCGCACAACATGGCGACAAGACGGAAAACGTTGCTCGGTCTTGGCAGCCTCCTCGTCGGTGGAGGGGCCATCATCAGCACCGGCGCGTTCAGCTCGGTGAGTGCACAGCGATCGGTTGCACTCGAGACCGCAGACGATTCGGAGGCCTTTCTTGCGTTTGAAATCATCGACGGCGATCACGTCAGCGAGACGGATGGCACCATCGGATTCGAGCTCCTGACTGAGGCCAAGACACGATTCGAGGAGCTGGTCGATGTCCGAAACCAGGGGACCCAGACCGTCCGTTCGCTGCGGTTCGAGTTCGAGGTCACTGGCGCGACCCAGTCCGATCCGGCCGTCGAGGAGGCGCTCAGGATCACGTCTGGGAGTACGACGATCCCCGCGAGTGACGACACCAACTTACTCGTGGAAAGCGATCAAGGGGGCGCTGGCAACGACGAACTCGCGCCGGGAGAGGCGGTTCCGTTCGGGATTGTGGTCGATCTTACCGACACCGCCATCGACAGTATCGACGGCAATCCGGACATCGCGCTGACGATCACCGCAGACACTGACGGCAGTGGTGGCGGAGCCAGCGGCCCCACGGGGACCATCGACTCCGTTTCGCTGGCCCAGCAGGGCAACAGTGACTGGCTCGATGTCACGATTTCGGTCACGACCGACGACGCCGGAGCCCAGTTGCACATCGAGAGTCTCTGGCCCGATGCCAACCCGAACGATGTCAGGGACGAGACAACCGTCAGCGCAGCAGATGGAACATATTCCGTTTTGGGTGCAAATCAAGTAGATCGCGTCCGTGTAACGCTGCGAAGCAGCGCCGGTGCCACGCTGGATACAGTTACGCGGAATTGGTCGCTGTGAATTGAGCTCGGAGCGAGCGTGCAAGGTACAGAGAGTCTATACTGCAACGAAGTCGATACGTGCAATCTCGAACCGAGCTCCTCCCTCGGTGCCGTCAGTTACACAAATCTCCCATCCATGAGCGTCAGTGACTTGCTTCACGATCGCGAGCCCCACGCCCGTTCCCTCCTCCGAGGTTGAGTAGCCGGTGTGGAAAATGGCCTCTCGTTTATCGGGAGGGATTCCGGACCCGTCGTCTTCGATGTAGAACCCGTCATCCAAATTACCAACAGTTATCGTCACCTTGTCGGCACCATGCTCGAGCGCGTTTTGGAAGATATTATTAATGAGTTGTCTGAGGAGTATTGGATCCGCGACAAGTCGCTTCTTTGTCCGAATGTTCAACGTTGCGTCCGTATCTAAAACATTACTCCAACACTTCTCTGCAATCTCGTCAAGAGCCACCTCTTTTGTCTCAGCGACTTCCCAATCCTTTCGTGCGTGGGCAAGAAGGTTATCAATTAGTCTTTCCATCCGTTCATGCGCCTGAGCAACTTCGTCTAAATGATCGCTATTGCACTCGGATTGAGCAAGTTCAAGCCGCCCTGACGCCACATGTAGCGGGTTTTGGAGATCATGTGAGACAATTTTTGCAAATTCGTCCAATCGTTCATTTTGCTGTTCTAAACGTTCCCGCTGACGGTAGTGGTCAGTGAGATCATTTAGCTGGAGGGCGAAACCAACTGGTTTGTTTAATCCACTTTCGAGTTCAGAAACAGTGATATTGTATATTCTGGATTGGCCTTCGGGCATTGGCACGGTAGCCTGTGCATTATCCAATTCATCCGTGAGTTTCTTCTCATCATCTATATCCGGAATGCGTAGATTGTTCTCAGTCCAGACATCGATAATATCCCCACCCAATTCACTAGGTTTAATTTCTAGAAGATTTGCAGCTTGAGTATTGTAATCTTGTAGTTGGTAATCACGACCAATAATAAAGATCGGAATTGATATATCTTCGACAATAGTCGAGCGAGCAATGTAATTATCAAGCAATGGTACGCGATCGATCGCAATTGTACCGATAATTCCCATTCCAACGAATCCGAAAATAGTTGGGTCAACGCCAGGATAGGGAATAACGCCGACCTCAGATAGAACGTTAACAGATAACGGAATGGAAATCATTCCAACAAGTAAAATAGCATCTGGGTCTGTTTTTGGTCCTTCGAGAGCGGAGTATACCAAGATCAAAACGCCAATTCCCACGATGATATAAAAGTAAAGTAGCACAATCCACTCGAGTGAGGCCCAAGAGTTCTCAATCCCGCTTAGTAACGAGATGATAGCGCTGGGAGCTGTAAATGTTGTGTCAAACAGTGCGAGGACGCGGGGATCACCGAGCCAGGCGAGGACCGCATATGCAGGAACGATTGAAAGAAGGCCGATCTTCCGGTGTGTGAGTATCTCCTCCCGACCGGTCACTGACAAACTGAAACCGAATATGCCGATTACGACGCTGCCTACCCCAAACCAATGTAATGCATTAAAAAAGAGACGGAGTTGTTCAAAGTCGTACACGATGATCTGAAGGAAAAACATCAACGACCACCAGGACACTCCAACCATCATGAACGCAAACCATCGCGCGCCTTGACGGGGCTGTATTTTGATTGCTCGCCATGTAAGGATCAAAGCGGTCCCGGTCGCGATGGCGGCTAGAATGCCATAGATACCATGGATCATCGATTATAAATTACTGAGAGGATAAGAATTATAAATACTATTTGTATAACTCATACGATAGGTATTCCATTATATACCCGATGCAGGTCATATCTGGTTTCCCAGAGAGTGGATTCACTGTCCATATGAGACCAGCCTAAAAATATACTTAGGTATCTTATAGATAGATCACGGGTTATAAAACATCAAAAGATCATTAAATGGCAAAGTTGACCAGTTTACGTATTACCGTTTGAAGTCAGACTCTCGATGGTCTGAATCAATTCGGTTTTACTGTAAGGTTTGGTCAAATAGGCATCGGCTCCTGCCTGAATTGTCTGTCTTTTTATGTCATCTCCGACATGTACAGTACTGATAATCACAGGAACATCGATCCCCAGGGAATTGATCCGCTCAGTCGCCTCAATACCGTTTCCCGCCTCTAAATTGAGGTCCATTATGACCATGTCGTGTGTGGAATCGAGGAGGCACTCAACCGCGTCATCCGCAGTATTGGCCCGATTAATCGTTGTATAGTGATTCATCAAGAAGGCACGTAGTAATTTCGCCTGCATGTTGCTATCTTCTACGAGCAGAATCTTAGACATAGCCAGTATCAGTATCGTAAGGGTGTTGAGTTGGCTCGGCTTAGATTGAATGTACATGAGCAGAGATTAATTATTTTTGATTCTTCAACTGATATAAATTCCAATACTACACCTGTTGAAATGACGTTTTTCCCTAATATCGCCGTCATTACCTCGTTGGGCCTTCTCATAATTACGGCAGCCTGTAGATCCGGGTCTTGATGTCTACAAATGTGGATATTCGAGACGCTAAGAATCAAAATTTTTCGTTTATAAAGAAGGGGCCCTGTATTTTGCCAAAGTTATTGTGATACCTACCGGACAATCTCCCGTTGCCCTCACAAACCGTAAAGTTCGGCTCTCTCGTTCAGATAGCGATTGATAGTTGCAGTACCACAATCTAATTCCCTAACAGCTTCCCGGGCCCCAATCTCACCCTTCGCCTTCATTTCGAGTATTGCACAGACTCGATCATAGAACTCGGCTTCAATCAGCCTGCCATGGTCTTTGTCGACCCAAAGTGGTGCTAGCCAATGGTGATAGTCGTCTCCCTGCTGCCGGGCAGCTATTCCTCCTTCGTATTCATTTACTTATCCCAGACCTGCGAACTGACACACCCTAAAAATTACCAGTTGCAATAATCATCTCTGAAGAAAATGCTCGTAGATTTTTTCCGTCGTCTGAATAGAGGTATGCCGTAATCGATTCCGAACGTCGTACATCCGGGCATCTTCCTCATGTAGCATCCGATACGCTACGGAGTGCCGGAGTGAGTGTGGTGTCACGTCCGAAGGATCGCCACGAGTGCCATCAACATGGTACAATTCAATTTGGCCCTCTTGCGCCAGCTTCTTTACTACGTTACGAACCTGCTTTGTCGAGACGCTCCCAGGCTTATGTGACGGAAACAATGACTCACTTTCCTTCCAGCGGTTGTTCAGGTACGTCTGTAGCAGCCGTGCTGTCCCCAACGTTCCGGTTAGTTTCAGCGTTGCTGGCGGGGGTGATTGATCGGTTGGGTAGTCCTTCTGTATATGACGGAACCCCGAACGGCGTCTTTCCGCGGTCCCACGAAGGCAGTGAATGGGAGCACGCGAACCAGCGCAGCGAGTCCGCGGCGGTCCCGCTTCCACTTTTTTCGTCGGGTTCGCTCGCGTCGCTCGCGAACCTGTGTGGGCGGCACCACGAACCTGGCAGGCCTGAGGTGCGGGATACAGTGGGCTCCGAGGTTTGATGCAATTTATTTCACACGAGGGTATCATTCGATTTATTGGACAGGCAACACATATGCGAACATAAACGGGCAACTGATTGGTTAGTTTTGCACCGAATCGACAGGAAGCCCAAGGTTTTAGTCCTTCCCCTACTCCGATTCAGGTGGCGTGGCTTCGCCAACCGGACACTGATTTCGATTTCGGGATCGGTCTCCTTCGGCGCCACGCCGGTTCACCCCACATCGCCCGTCCCCAACCGGGCGATACCCCCAACAGCAGATCGCGCACGGCCGGCCGATCCGAAGTCGGGGTTCCCCCGACTCCGGACCGTGCCGGTTTTCCGAACAGTTGCCTCCCGTTCAGCACCGCCCTTCGGTCACGTTTCCGGCCAGATACCCACCTAGGCAGCAAACGAGTAGCCGTCCTTGGCGTGCTCGGCCGCGACGTCCCGGTCCAGCGAGATTCCGAGCCCGGGCGCCTCGGGCACGGTGACGTAGCCGTCCTGGATGAGCGGGTCCTCGCGTTCGAGCAGGTCGTCCCACCAGTCGACCTCGAGCGCGTGGTACTCGAGCAGGTCGA
>CAYXQY010000132.1:0-10009 GCA_964466525.1 uncultured Planctomycetia bacterium | reverse complement strand
ATGGGGAAAAATTTTTATCGCTCACGCAGCTATCAGTCTTTTCAGATTGGGTCTATTTAAATCCTCCTTTCATCCCGATATCCATCTCCGGAATTAGGTTCTCCGATAGAAACCTTCCGGGGATCTCTTTGATTTCGTCACCCTCTTTTTTCACAGCCTCTTAACCGATCAGGTCGTCTGTTTTACAGCGCGGATTGACGCGCGATAAACGGACACAGCGACATACGAAAACACCGGGACGCTTCCAAAGTCCGTCAAGCTCCGCAGCCGGCTCCCGGCTTCGTTGTTCCCGGCCGGTGCTCTGTCGGACTTTTTTTTTGTTACAGCTCCCTCTGTTACAATACCATGAAGGATGCATACGCACGGGAATATCTCCGATTTGATCCAACCGATACAATGTCCAGCGGAAACGGCATCTCGCGACGTGACTTTCTGAAGGATGCAGCGTTCGGCACCGGCCTGGCCGCTTCGTCGTACCTGGGCCTGAGCCGCCCGGTCGAAGGCGCCCCGAACCCCGGTGGCCAGGTCGAAACGGCCGTTCTTGGTGACACGGGCGAAGAGGTTTCAAAAATGGGAATCGGCTGTGCCCCGTTTCAGGCCGGACACATCGATTCGGATCACCTACGAAAGGTGTTTGAACGATGCCTGGAACTCGGCATCAACTACCTGGACGTGGCCCCCAATTACGGCAATTCAAAACGGGGGTTCTCCGAGGTAAAAATGGGTCCGGCCCTTGAGGACATTCGGGACCAGTTCTTCCTGGTCACCAAGACGGAATCCCCGACCCGGGACGGTACCTGGAAACTGCTCGAACAGAGCATGAACCGGATGAAAACGGATTACCTGGATCTGGTGCACATTCATAATTTTGGACACGAAGGCCGTTTTGAAAACACGGACCGTGTGCTCGGAAAACAGGGCACCCTCGGGGCCCTCCGGGAAGCGAAGGAACAGGGGGTGATCCGTTACATCGGCGCCACCGGTCACCAGTACCCGTCCCGGTTTCACGAAGTCCTGGACACGGGGGAGATCGACGTGCTCATGAATGCCGTCAATTACGTCGTGCAGCACAGCTACGATTTCGAACACAAGGTCTGGTCCCGGGCCCGGCGGGAAGACGTCGGCCTGGTGGCCATGAAGGTGCTCGGAGGATCCGGAGGCGACGGATTCCGCCTTCCGGACGATCAGTACGAGAACGCCATTCGTTACGCCCTCAGTATCCCGGGCCTCGCCACCGCCGTCATCGGTGTCCAGAACGTCGCGGAACTGGACCAGGCCGCGGACGTGGTGATCAACTCCGCTCCGCTCTCGGAACAGGAACGGCGGACGCTGAAAGAAGAAGGACTGAAACTTGCCCGGACCGACAGGTGGCGTGCCGCGTACGGGAAACCCGTGACGTAACGGGGACAAATCGCAAACGATTTTCCCTGTGCTCACCGGGGATGATTCGAATCGTTCGTACGTTCGCTGTACTGCCCCCGGTCCGAGGGCCGGGGTGATCCGTTTTCCCGATCCGGTTCAACGGTTCAATCGGAAAAACGCTTTTCCTCCGTTTCGGTGAGCCGGAGGACGAAGTCGGTCAGCTGCCCGAGGTACGTGTACACGACCGGCACGAAAAACAGGGTCAGGAGGTTTCCGGCGACCATCCCTCCGATCACAGCGGCGGCAAGCGGCCGCTGCAGTTCCGATCCTGATCCAAGACCAATCAATGTGGGCAGCACCCCACCGATTGTGGAAAGTCCGGTCATCAGAATGGGCCGAAGGCGCACCCGACCCGCTTCCACAACCGCCTCGAATCGTTCCATGTCCATCTCCCGCTGCGCCAGGTTCGCGTAGTCGACGAGTAAAATGGCATTTCTGAGGATAATCCCCGAAAGCATGAGCATACCGATAATGCTATACAGGTTAATCGTGAATTCCATCAACCAGAGGAACCCGAGCGACCCGAACAGGGCAAACGGGAGCGAAACCATGATGGTGAACGGATGCACAAAGTGATCGAACTGCGCGGCGAGCAGCATGTAAATCACCACCACGGCGAGGAGAAAAATAAAGATAAAATCCTGGAACATCTCCTTCATGTCCTGGCTCTGTCCCGTCAACGAAAGATCGTAGCCGCCCTGGAGCTGCCGATCGCCCACGTCCCGGGCGATGCCCTGCGCGATCCCAACGGCTTCCTGCAGGGGAAGGTCCTGTGTGTTGGCTGCAATGGTCACCGAACGGGACCGGTTGAAGTGGTTGATGGTGTCCGCCCCGGAAAATTCCTGGACGTTCACCACCGTGGAAAGGGGGACCTGTTCGCCTCCTTTCGTGCGCAGATAGACCTGTTCGATCTGTTCGGGAATACTTCGGTCTTTGTCCCGCAGCTGAAGCATCACGTCGTACCGTTCGCCCTCACGTTCGAACTCGGTCACGTCGTCCCCGCCCATCAGGACACGAAGCGTGTCCGCAATCCGGGTCAGCGGGATGCCCAGGTCGGCCGCCCGTTGCCGGTCGGGCACCACCCGCACCTTGGGCTTGTTCAGGTCCAGGTCCGAATCGACGTCCACGATTCCCTCCGTCTCACGAAGGCGGTTTTCAATCTCGTTCGTTGCCTCAAACAGATCGTCCAGGTTGCCGGTCTGCAGAACCATCTGAAGCGGTTTACCACGCGCGGACAGTCCCTCTGACGTACTGGTTGGAAACGCAAGCAGACCGGGCACGTTTCCAAGCTCACCGCGAAGGTCTTTCATAAGGTCCTGCTGAGAGCGCATGCCCTTTTGTCGCCGTTCAGCAAGCGGTTTCAATCGGACAAAAGCAATTCCTCGGTCGGGTTCGCCGAACCCCTGAACCGCCAGCCCGACCGCCGAGAACATCGTGCGTACTTCCGGCTGATCGGCCATGATGTGTTCCACTTCCGAAAGGTACTGATTGGTGTATTCGAGAGTCGAACCCTGTGGGGATTGCATCGAGATAAGGAATTTTCCCTGATCGGTCTCGGGCTGCATCTCCTTTCCGAGGTCCTGAAATAGGACCCACGTAAACCATCCAAACAGAACGGCACCGAGCAAGAAAAGCCAGCGTGCCTTCAAACTGCAAGACAGCAGCCAGCTATATCCATTCGAGACGGAGTCCATCGTCCCGTGCACGAGCCGATAGAACCAGCTTGCCTCCGTGCTCGTACTCAGGTACCGGCTGCCAAGCATGGGAATGACGGTCATCGCTACCAGATACGAGACCAGTATCGCTCCCGCCACGGACAGCGAAAACTCAAGAAAGAACTGACCGATCATGCCGGTCACAAACAGGAGCGGCATGAATACGACCACCACCGACGCGCTGGCGGAAAGGACGGCAAACGCAATCTCGGCGGCCCCCTCCCGCGCCGCCCGCAGGTTGCTTTTCCCTTCCTGCTTGTGCCGGTAAATGTTTTCCATGACCACCACCGAATCGTCCACCACGATCCCGACCGCAAGGACCATCGCCAGCATGGTCAGATTGTTGAGGCTGAACCCGAGGAAATACATCACCGAAAAGGACGATATGATGGAGGTCGGAATGGAAATAATGGTGATCAATCCGGGACGTACGGACGCAAGAAACAGGAACACCACGAACGCGGCAAGCAATCCACCGAACAGGAGGTGTTCCTTCAGGTTGTCGATCGAATCCTGAATGAACCGGGAGTCGTCCGACGCAATCTGAAGCGTAATGGCCGGCGGGGCGTTTTCCTTCATCTCCTTAAGCTGTTCACGCACCCGGTTCACCACCGCCACGGTGTTGGCACCCGTCTGCCGGATGATGCCAAGACCAATGTTGTTTCGTCCGACGTACTCGCCGGGTTTCGTGAAGTGGGCGACGGTTCGGGTATCTCGTGCACCACGTTCCGCTTGACCCACGTCCTTCAACTGAATCTGTGAACCGTTTCGTGTGGCGACAATGAGTTCGTTAAATTTTTCGATGTTCTCGATATCCCCTTCCGTTCGAATGGTGAACTCCCGGCCCGTGCCCTCGATCCGTCCACTCGGCAGTTCCCGGTTCTGTGTGAGGAGGGCATTCCGTATGTCTTCATCGGTCAGGTTGTACGCGGCAAGTTTCTTCGGATCCAGCCAGATTCGCACGGAAAATCCCCGCATGCCGCCCAGTCGTACACGCCCGATTCCCTCCAGGCGCTCAAGCTGCGGTTTCAGTTGACGGTCGGCGTAAACGGACAGCTCAATCTGATCCCGGTACTCGGAATTCACACTGATCCACATGACCGGATCTTCGTCCGGGTTGACCTTTTCAATGATCGGTTCCTCGATCTGCTCGGACCCCGGAAGGTTGCTTCGAATGGAATTGACCCTGTCCCGCACGTCCTGCGTGGCCACGTCGATGTCCCGGTCCAGCGTAAACTCGGCCGTAATCTGTGCTCCACCCGAACCACTGGTGGATTCCAGCCGCTTGATGCCCTGAATCGTATTGACGTTCTCCTCGATCGGTTCGGTCACCTCCTTCTCGACCACCTCCGGATTGGCACCGGGAAACGGAACCTGGATGTTGACCACCGGTGGGTCAACGTCGGGAAGCTGCCGCACGGGCAACAGATCCAGTGAGATAACGCCGAACACCACGAGACCGGAAATCAGCATCACGGCCATCACCGGTCGATCAATGCTTATGTCACTCAGGAACATAATCCAGACGGTCCAAACGATGTAGTGAAAACGAATTTGAAAGCAGGTCATGCTTTACAGCAGGATTGTACATCCGTGTTTACCGGAACGTTCCATCCCCACCAATTCCGGCGAACCGCGTTATTCCTTCCGTACGTTGACCTTCACGCCGTCGTTCAGTTTCTGCAGTCCGGCCACCACAACCGTCTCCGAACCGTCCAGACCGGAACGGATCTCCACTTCCCCGTTCATCCGCTGTCCGAGCTGCACTTCACGCCGGCGGGCGGTTCCTTCTTCCACGACGTACACGAACTGACGGTCACTGCGGGGGACCACGGCCGTGTCCGGTATCACCGGGGCGTTCGAGCGGGTGTTGGTCACGAGTCGGACCTGTGCAAACATGCCCGGACTCAACTGACGTTCATTGTTCTCGATACGGGCTTTGACCGGTATGGTACGGGTCTCTTCTTCCCCCATGGACGAAACAAAAAAGACGGTCCCGGTAAAGGTCCGATCCGGATAAGCGGAGACCCGAACGTTCACTTCCTGCCCCACGGAAAGGCGGTCCTTGAACTTTTCCGGCACGGTAAAACGGACGTCGATCGGAGCCAGCCGGGCCACCTCCACAATGGGGTCCCCAGGCTGGACGTAGGTCCCGGGGCTAACCATTCGTTCGCCCAGGCGACCGGCGAACGGCGCCCGGATCTTCGTTCGAACCAGTTCCTCACGAACCTGCTCAATCCGTGCCTTCGCTTCTTCGATCTGAGCCTTCACCTGCTCCACGCTGATTTTCGCCTCCGTAAACTCCGCGTCCGTGGTCGCGTCGTTTTCCCGCATCTGCCGCTGTCGCTCCAGCGTATCCTGCGCCTGTTTCAGCTCCGTGCGACGGGTCTCCAGACGAGCACGGTAATTTTTTAACTCCGCCCGAAGGAGGTCATCGTCCAGCGTGACGAGTACCGGAAACGCGGACAATCCGTTCCCTTCTTTCTCAACCGCGTCCCCTTCCGTAAACCGCACTTCTTCCACTTTCCCCGCAATTTCGGAGCTGACCACGGTTCGATCCCTCGCCCTTAGAGACCCAACTTCCTGAATGACCTCATCCACGTCCCGTTGATCCACCGACACGGCGTCCACCGTTACAACCCGCTCGTCCGGTTGACCCCCGTCGGATGATTGATCCGTTTCCGAACCGGATCCACAACCGAACAGGACGAGGGGAATCGCAAAAACAACAAATAGTAGGGGGCGTTCTGTCAGCATCTCATTCAGCCTCAGGTGTCGTCACGGAATCAAATAGCGAGGTATTTTCAAGTGTACCGGTCGATAATCGAATGCGAAGGGACGCCAGTTTACGAGCGTACCGGGCACGCTGATAATTTCGCTCGGCGCTTTCCGCCGTTTCCTGCGCGCGGAGCACGTCGAGGTTCAGCGCTTCTCCCGCCTGATACCGGGACCGAACCACCTCGACTGTTTCCCGCGCCGCCTCGGCACGTCGGCGGTAATCTGCAAGCGACGCTTCCAGTGCCCGGTACTCCTGCAGGGCTTCCTCCACCTCCCGTTCCACGCGGTCCCTCACCCGAGCCCGTTCCAGGCGTTGCCGACGCAGGGAGGAGTACGCCGAGGCCACGTCCGTTTCCCGGCCGAACCCGTCGAACAGGGTCCATACTGCGTCGACGGTAAACGTCCAGTCGTTTCGTTCGTTAAACCCCCCTTCTATTGCAGTCCAGTCCGTAAAGGTTGCATCGACCGTCGGAAGGTAGGCGGCCTTCTGTCGCCGCACATCCTGCTCCGCTCGATCGATCTCCTGTTTCGCACGAAGCAGTTCTTCATTGTTCGTCCGGGCCCGTCGTTTTAACTGCTGTGCGGACCCCGGGTTCCGTTCCGGCGTATACGAATCACTTACGGTCTCCGGCAGGCGTTCTCCCTTCATGTCGATCAGCTCGGCGAGTCGCGAACGAGCGTTCCTCCGTTCCTTTCGGGCTTCTTTCAGCAGCGCCCTCACTTCGTTCAACCGCGCTCGTGCCGATAGTACGTCCTCCCGGGACACCGTTCCCGCCTCCCGCCGGGACTCGGCAATCTGCCGGAACTGACGGGCCTGCTCGAGAGACGTGTTTAGCGCACGGACGTCCGCTTCAAGCTGAAGGATCCGGTAGAATTCGGACGCCACCCGAAACAGCAGTTCGCTGCGCTTACGATCAAAATTCAGCCGTTCGATCTTCTCAGTAATTTTGCTGGACCTGTAAGCTGGAAAAAACTCACCATTCAGAATCGGTTGTTTCACCGTAAACCAGTACTCGTCCCGACTTTGCGGACGAAAGCTGGATCCCCCGACGACCACTTCCGCCTCATCCTGCTCGTAACGTCCGTGCGCCCTGGCGGTGGGTAGAATGGTGGATATCGCTTTTCGCTGACGCAGTTCCTGATCGTAAATTCGTTCCGCCTGTATCCGGAGTCGGTGTGAACGTTCGATAGCCCGGCGCAGACAGTCTCGAAGTGTCAACGTGTCATCGGCATTGTCGGACTCGTCAACAGGGCCTTCACTTCCGTTATCGGAGGATTTCCACCCGTCTCCCTCCTGCGTGCGTTCCTCCGGCGACGCCGGAGCCGCGGCCGGTTCGACGGACAGACGCTCGTTCTCATAGATGTTCGCCGGCCGATCAGCGGACCATCCACAGCCGACGGCGAAACTCAGAACCGATGTGAGAACGACCATTTGAACCGATACGCTTTTCATGAACGAATACCGTCCAGAAACAGTCCCACAAACGATGTCATCAGCTCCTCGTCGAGTGCGTCTCCCGGAAGCGGGAAGTCAAAAATATACGTCATACTCAATGCGTGACAGATCATACCCAGGAACCCCAGCGCCGCCCGCTCGGGGTCGACGTCGCGAAACGTGCCGTTCTCAACCTGATTCCGGATGTAGCTGGAAAGCTGATCGCGAAGCGTCTGAATTCGCTCCTCGTAAAACATGTCCGACAGTTCATTGTCCTCGAGCGCACTGTAATACATCAGCCGCAGGAACGTCTCGTCCTCCTCACAGCGTTTCACCAGTTCCATGGCCAGTGTTAGAAGCACGTCGGCCGGGCGCCGATCCGGGAGGTCCTCCTCCGGAAAGGGTGTTCCCGGTGTGTCCTCGATTTTCTGCCGGATCAGTGCCCGGTACAGGTTTTCCTTGGTCTCGTACAGCTTCACCAGCATGGCCTCCGAAATGCCGGCGGCATCGGCCAGGTCCGCCATGCGGGTCCCCTCGAACCCGTTTTCCGCAAAGGCTTCAGCCACCATTTTAAGCGTTCTCGACCGACGCTCTTCGGCGGACAGTTTCTCGTTTCGATCTCCGGACATGATCCGTACACTCCCGGCGCAAACAGTTAAGTAAGTTTTTACTTACCGAATACAGTAACGGTTCTGAGGCGATAGTGCAAACGTTCTCATCTTTCCTCACCCCCGAAAAACGGATTCCCTTGTTTTTCACGAACTCCCTTCGGTCCACTTTTTTTGTCTTTTTTTAAGGGCCCCACGTCTTGCTTATTGTCCCCTCTTATCCAGCGATGGGATCCTGAAAGGAACCGGTCACCTCCCCTACGGCAAAAAAACGCTCCTGCTCGCACCTGATCCGCTCCTGCAAAAATGAGGACGGCGTCACCCGTCACGGGCCCCTTCTCAATTTCTCGTCCCCATCTACCGCACAAATCCGCTACCTCTTATTGTACAAAAGAGGATCGATATGCGCAGTATCGAGGATAGACCCTCGTCACCCTGCCTCCTTAACAGACCTCTTTTCATACCGGTCATCCACCTTTTTCCCCCAAACGTTATACCTGTAAATGAGAAAAGATATGGTGGAAATCACGATCAATAGAAACAAATACTATTTTGCCGCTTCACCGAGCAACCTCATTTTCTTGTGATATGCATGGTCCCGATCGATACGATGCAAATTGATCGATTCGGAAACCGGAGTCACTTCTACTCCGGAACGGTTGACCGGAAAAACTTAAATGTCCCATCCTGAAGAACTGGAGGATCTCCGGATGAGATAGAGTGCTCAATTTAACGGGTACTTCACAGCCCGATTTCCGTAATCAGAGAAGGGCTTATCGGATATCGAAATTTAAGAAGTCACGACAGGAACCGCTGCACTTTCTTATTGTTCCTCCAAGGATTTTATTGTAGATTTTAGCAATCCTCCACCCCTGATGAAATACATTGAACTGAGAAAATAGATTATCGTATACACACCATTCTTGATCGCTTCATACTGAGCGGATTTATGGAAAATTTGATATAATTTGTCCTCCGGCAATCCAGATCCCACTGATTCTCTTATGTCTTCTACAATTTCAGGTCCACCGATATATGGTATCAAAAAACTTAACGTACCCTGACTGAGTAACCGGGACAAGGAGAGGACTGACAAAGAGAATAAAAATATACCAAATATCTCTATGGACAAATCAATCATGTCCTCACGAGAAAGTGATTCATTCATGGGCTATATCTTTAAGGTGATCGTAAAATGAATGACCATAAAGAAACATTAAAACCCCAATTATACCGGGAACCCCGGACTGAAAAATGCCTTTTATCAGAAGAGTGAAATAGTATTTCGAATATGCATCCTCCACAAAAGGAGATACAACACCATCTAATACAGCCAAGTAACCTGCTATTCCCTTGTACAAAAATGAAAGATTGATAACTGCCTCTAAGGTCAAATACAACCCAAAAAACATGATTGCTAACACGGCCATCTCACGTTTTTTCATATCAACCCTTCTCAGTCATGATCCTCGTACATTACCGTCGGTAAACCACTCCCGTGCAATCCCGCTCCGGCAATGTCTCGCTCTGATGGTTAGCTATTCGAGACGTCCAGTGCCCGCTTCCACACCTCCACTTTTCAGAAGTCAATTCCTTTGCCAGGTCAACATCTGTTCGTCCCCCTCCCGATCATCAATTGTGAATGATCGTCTATAATACCTTTCGGCTTATGCCTTACGGCTTTCGGCAACAGGTTGACTGATGGGTTTCCATCACGTTCAGGGACAGGTATCTTCAGGTAAGAAATTCGCCTCCGCCGTCACCATTCATCTTCATACGGTTTGTCCGGAAGATTCGGCAGTCGAATCATCACGTCTTTCAACTCACCGCCATACGAAAAGTCTCCGTCGTACGGGCCGACGTTCCCGTTCGCGTCAAGGCCGGCATCGATTCCCTCCTGCGGCATGGTGGGTACGACGGATAAACTGCCGGAGAAAAACGGATTCCCGTTCTGACGCACTTCAACCGTTCCGTTTTCACTCAGTTTCAGATGGAGCTTCATCGAACCATTGGAGAGCGGGGAAGAGGAGGAGATCTCCGAGTACTCACTA
>CAYXQY010000131.1:0-10015 GCA_964466525.1 uncultured Planctomycetia bacterium | reverse complement strand
CTCCTTTAGACGAAACGAGTTACGCCGATTCCCTTTGTCAAACATATTCAAATCGCAACATTTCGTTGCTATTTGAAATGAACAATTACTACGTAATCCCCTTGGATGCACTGACGGCATCGACTCCGGCGGACTCCGCGCTCTTCGACGCAACTCCTTTCGCTGTCGTTGCGCGGGTTTTTCAACAGTCTCCCAGACACGAGGAACGCAAATCCCGGACCCGGAACACTCTCGGTTCGTTCCCCGTTCACCGTTCATCCCGGAGCCATTGAAATGCCGGCCGGCCGTCCTCCCCAAAACGACAACGAAAACGAAACGGGAGCGTTCGGGTGTGATCCTCCCCGATCAGAACATCGCGAACGGCCGGGGGGACCCGGACGTTGAACTGCAGGTCGCCGTACACGATATCCCGCTCCGTCCGGTGTAGCACGACCGGATACCTCGCAAACCAGTCGAACACACGGGCGTCCCGGTCGTAACCGATTCCCTGCTCGAGCAACTCGAACGCCTCCTCATCACGATCAAACCGTTCACCCTCCGCGTAATGCTGCCCGCTCAGCGTATTCACGAACGCCTGACGCGTGCCGTCGGTATGCTGTAGAATAAGACTCCAGTGCATGGGAAACAGGGGTTGCGGTGTCACCCCCTGCCGATGAACCGATGACGGATCTATCCCGTTTCGAGCCCGAAATCGATCCAGCTGATCAAGCGCATGAAACCGATTGATTCCCGAAAACAGCAGGTACCCTCCGATCAATACAAAGGCAATGCGTGCAGGGCGTGGAGACCAGGCCCCCTGAATGAAACGAACAACAATTGGCACAAGTAAAAACGCATACACGTACACATCCACGATAAACACCAGGTCAATGGCGTACCGCTCAAACGAGAACGGAAAGAAAATTGGATTGCCAAACGTGTTCCAGAGGTCCATAAACACGTGCAGCCCGCCCACCATCAGTCCCACGACGAGATAGGATCGAAAAGACACTCGACCACGCCACCACCGATAGGCCGCAGCAAACAGGAGAATGAAAACGGGAAGCAAAAACACCGAGTTCAATACGGCACGGTGGTACGTCAGGTACGTGGACATCCCGAACCACCGCGTAAAAAAATCCGCGTCCGGCAACACGCTGACCAGCGTGGTAAACAGGGGGCCCGGACGGGTCCACTTCTCCTCATCCTCCGCCTGAGTGGCCTGACCGAACACGAACCCGGTCAGTACGTGACACGGCGTGTCCATGAATCAGGTTGTTCAATAATATGAGCCTAAAAACGTAAGGATTAAACCCTCGCCCTGTACTGTTTTGTATCGGCTATGTAAAGTGAAGATCAATCCGGCATCGGAAAATGACGGACATCCCGTCCTTTTCCGAGCAAAACCCCTTTCGCACCCAACGATCCGTTGTTGCTTGGAATAAAACCTCATCTGTCTTAAAATTGGATTCATTGGTATTTTTAGATTTCAGCTATGTCTTTATGGAACGGAACCAGAAAAGCGACCCCTATAATGCGCAGGATGTTGAACGGCGAGCCCGGGACGTGATCGACTGGTTTCGTCGCTATCCGTCTGCACTGGCCGTCCTTCTCGTGTTTCTATTTGCAATTCTGATCCTGCCCACCACCGTTTTCTCGGTGGATCGAAACGAGGAAGCGGTCGTACTCCGATTCGGGAATTTCAACCGGCAGCTCGGTCCGGGGCTCCAGTATAAATTTCCCTACCCCATTGAACGGGCCTACCTCGTTCAGACCCGTACACAATTCAAGGAACAGTTTGGATACCGGGAGGGAGGTCAGGCCCAGACCGCTCGACGGCAGCGCCCGATGTCCGAGGATGAAGAATCGCTGATGCTGACCGGGGACCTTGGGGTCGCCCGGGTGGAATGGGAAGTGCAGTACCGGAAAATCAACCCGAAAGAATACCTTTTCAACGTGGACGACCGGAAAGTCCGCACGCTCATCCGCCAGACCAGCCTTGCCACCACCCGGCGCATCGTCGGGGACAAAACCGTGGCAAGCGTCATCACAACCGCTCGAGAAGCCATCCGTAACGAAGTAAAAAATGAACTGCAGCGCGTGATGGACACCTACAATACCGGGATCCGAATTGACGACGTGGAGATTCAGGACACGGAACCGCCCGTCAACCGGGTCATCGACGCGTTCAAAGAAGTCGATAGCGCCCGGCAGGATCGTGAAAAGTTTCGAAACGAAGCACTCCGTGAAAAGGAATCCGTGTTGAACGAGGTGGAGGGGACGGTTGAAAAACGCATTTCGGAGGCAAAAGGAAAGGCGGCCGAAATACGTAACACGGCACTTGGGGAAGCAGAACGCTTTGAACACATCGTCGAGCAGTACAAGGCCGCTCCGGACATTACCAAAACCCGGATGTTTCTGGAAACCATGCAGGAGGTCATGCAGGGTTCCGAGCGGGTCTACGTCATCGACGAGCGGGTAAAAGGTCTGTTACCACACCTGCAATTAAAGGACGATAACTGATGCGCACACAGAACATCCTCCTCACCGTCGTTATCGCCCTGTTCGTTCTCCCCCTGCTGCTCTTCCTTTCCGGGACCGTCTACTTCGTGAACGAAATGGAAAGCGCGGTCGTCACACGGTTCGGCGAAGTGCAGTACGCCGTCGTGACCGGATTTGATCCGATGGACAAAGAAAACGACACCCAGATTCAGTACCTGACCGGTTCCTCGAGGGAATCCGAACAGCCGGTGAAGGTCGGAGCCGGCATTCACTTCAAATGGCCGTTTGTCGAGCGCGTACACAAGTTCGACTCCCGCCTCCTGACATGGAGGGGAGACACCACTCAAATATCGACCATGGATCTCCGCACGTTGAACATCGACACCGCCGGCTTCTGGCGGATTCTGGATCCCATCAAGTTCTACGAACGGTTCACGAACCGCCGTGAAGCCCTCAGCCTGATCGGAGGGGTCATCAATTCAAAGATTGAAGACGTACTGTCGAAAACTCGACTCATCGAGGCGGTCCGAAACGAGAACCTGGAACTCGAAGAACGCGTCCGGAAACGGCTGGAAAAGGCGGAGGACACGGAACAGGAGGACGAAGACATCGAGGAAGTCGAAGCGGCGAAAATTCGGTACGGCCGAAAAGTACTTATCGAAAAAGTCATGGACGGCCTCGTGGAAAAACTTGAGGAGCGGTTCGGCGTCCGCCTCGTCGACATCATGTTTACCCGTCTGAACTACACCCAGTCCGTGCGGCAGAACGTGTACGACCGCATGATTTCGGAACGCCAGCGAATCGCCGAACGATACCGGGCTCGCGGTCGACGCACGAAATTCGAAATCGAAGGAGAAGTCAGCCGCCGGAAGGACGAAATGCTTTCAAAAGCCGATCGGGAGGTCAAGAACATACGTGGAGAGGCCGAAAGCGAACGAATCCAGATTCACGCACGCGCCTTCAGCAAAGCCCCCGACTTCTTCCGTTTCTACCGATCCCTCGAAGTATATCGGGAAAGCCTCGGCAAAAACACAAAACTGCTGCTTTCCAACGACAACCGCCTCCTGAAGTTCACCACCGACGACCAGCTGGATACCACAGAGCTTCCGTCCGGCGAATCCGACGAGCAGACGGAGAGGAACCAGGACGAATAAACGTATCTACCGTCGAACGTCCACGTCCGGTTCCGTGTAGTTCATGGTTCTCACCCGTACATCTAGGAATGTCCATGCTGAACGCCTGTGGCCGTTCAGTCGAAAGAATTAGCACCGATCACCACCTTCCATCGCCTTCAGGTGCCCCCACTCCTCCACTCTCGAACGGTCCCTACAATTAAGACACTCCAGAATACAATCCGTCGCACACAGGAACATAAATCGCATTTAGACGAATCATATTTCGTTCCCGACGGATGTTCGACCCGTCTCAATCAGGGGTGAAATACAACGATTCGGTTTATTTCACCCCCTACAGGGGTTCCGGGTTCTGACGGTTTTGGGACATTCCGAACACGGGGTTTCACCCCGCGCTACGATTTTGCACCCGTTCCACGGGTGCGTAATTGTCGGTTCACATCCAGCAGCACGGACTCTCATCCACCTCGTCAACAAGAAACCTGAAAAAAGCTCCCGAAGGGAGCGAAACAATCGTAGCCGCCGGTGACCGACGCCGAAGGCGGAGGGAACCGGGGGAAAAAGAAAGGTAACAAACCGGATTTCCGAGCGTGAGCGAGGGAATGGATCGGGTGGAACGCTCCATGCTTGATTTTACCACATCAACCCCGAAACCAGGTCGTTCGTCGCCCGGTCGGCAACAGCTCCTCGTCACACCCTCACGCCCCAATCCGTACGTACCCAGAACAACCCGGCTTTCAGAAATGATCCGGCTCCCTGAAAACCCCGGTACGATCCACCACTCCATTACGATCACTGATCCTCTGGCGTCCCCTCAGGACCAGATTACAAACCCGAAGTGAAACCTTCCGGGTCCCACATAGGGCCCTTTCATCGGCCCTCAGACAGTCCGTCAGGAAAAGCCGGTCCCGGTCCCAATAAAACCCCCCTGAAGTGAAGGAACGGCTGGATACACCGGTGCAGGAAATATTATAATCCAATCCGATCGGATCCAAACCATATTGCGTCGCCAGATGATGATGAATCGAACCGTCCCTGCAAACCGATGGACCCCGCAAAACACCGGGCATGCCGTCGGCATACTTCTCCTGTTCTCCCTGTGTCTCACAACCGCCGGTTGCGGGCAGGAATCGCAGACGACCTCCTCCCTCGTCTCCTGGCAGGACCCCGTTCGGGTCGCCCGTGGAAACGGCATCCGGGGCCCCTGGCGAATGAACCGGTCCAACTTCCAGTACGTGGATGACCCGAGCGCCCGCGTGACCGAAACCGGACACGTCGTCTTCGCGTGGGTCGACCAGGCCCGGCAGAACATCTTCCTCCAGCGGTTTGACCGCAACCACCGTCCCGAATTCCCCTCACCGGTCAACGTGTCCACCTCACCGGATACCTTTTCATGGTTTCCCGACCTGGTTGTAACGGAAACGAACCCGGACCACGTTTACGTGCTCTGGCAGGAAATCGTGTTTTCGGGCGGAAGCCACGGCGGCGAAGCGTTTTTCGCTCGTTCCACGGACGGAGGACGGTCATTCGACGAGCCCATTAACCTGTCAACGTCGGAGGCGGGCGACGGGAAAGGTCGTTTAACGGAAGATCGCTGGGACAACGGCAGCCTCGACCTTGAACAGGGTCCGAACGGCACGCTGTACGCCGCCTGGACGGAATACGAGGGACGTCTCTGGCTGCGATGGTCCACCGACGACGGTCAGACCTTTTCCCCGGCCATGCTTCTTTCCGGGGGAGAGGGTAAACCGCCCGCTCGCGGTCCCTCTATCGCCGTGCCCGAACCGGGACGGGTGCTTGTCGCATGGACACAGGGGGAGACCCCGACTGCAGACATCCACCTCCGATCCGTCTCGCCGGAACAGCGCAACACGTCGAAAATACACATCGTGCACCGCACGGAGGGCCTGTCCGACAGCCCCAAAATTACCACGGGACCGGACGGAATGATCCATCTGGCCTACGGTGAACGGCCACGAACCACACGCAATTCGAACCATGTCCGTTACACACGCTCCACGGACGGGGGCCACACATTCCAACAACCGATCCGCCTCGCCGGTCCGGAATCCCCGGGATACACCGGGTCCGGCTACCCGGACCTCGGGATGGACGATCGGGGACGGGTCGTGGTAACGTGGGAAATTTTCGGGGAGGAATCCATTGGCGACCTGCCCGCACGAATCGGCGTCGCCGTTTCCCGGGACGGGGGAAACTCGTTTACGGACCCGGCGGTGGTGCCGGGCACACGAACGCCCGACGGCGGATTCAACGGAAGCCAGCAGGGACGCCTGATGGGGAAACTCGACGTCAGTCCGAACAGCGATCTGGTCGTGGTGAACAGCAGTTTTATCCCGGACCACCGGAGCACGGTTCTGTTCGTGTCCGGTTCGATCAACGGACAATAGAGACGACTACAAACCTCCCTTCGTCAGAATCCCGGGAAAATGCTTTCGTTTTCGGCTCTGCCGACCAATTGAATCGAGAACTCGTTCGTATCTAAGCGTGTTTTCCCTGCCCAAACGATCTTCGTGCGGTCTCGGTCCGGGAAATACAGGGTGCGTGCTTTCAAGGACCTGGATATGTGTAATCGCAGTCAAACAAAGAAAAGCGTGGTTCAAATATCTTATCAGGTGAACAGTCGCTCCCCGACGGTCGCGGTTCCCCTTTTTCCAAACAGATTTGTAGGCAGTCACATCGTGAGGAGGAAAACCGCGACCGTCGGGGAGCGACCCGTGTCATGTGTTAACGGCAATTGAACCACGCCAAAATTACATCCGACAGGAAGCTTCTGTTGCCGAATTTTACACATGAACAGGGGGGATAACCTATCGTACGACCGCCGCCGAATTTTTTTACAATTACCTGTTATAACCCCCACCTGGCACGGACCCTCCAGCCCATGCCCCCTATCGCCCATTGACGAACCTACACGGTTCTCGAGCGGCCGGAAACGTACGTCTTCGAATCAATCGTGAAACCATAAAACTCGGAAGGGCGAGGTTTTATATGCGAATCGAAAGACTCCGGACGGAGCCGAATGCTCCTGGAACGGTGGCTGACAGAAAATCACAGGTTCCACCACACCGGGTACCGAACAAAAGCCTTTTCGCTGTCTTCTGGTATCCGTACCACCGTCAATTTAAGTACGTATCTACTCGGATCAGGCCTTCCTCTCTTGATTGTTGACTTCCTCGTAATCCACCGGAACGTATGATCGTCCCGCAAGGCCCCCAAACAGACATTCGGAAATGTTTAACTGTCGCTGCAGCCCTTTCTCACGGGCCTCCTTGATCCGGCTTTTGGTGGTCTGGAAATAGTTCACAACCGTGACCAGAACGACACCGCCAAGCGTGTTACCGAGAAACACCGGAAGAAGGAACTTATACAACCCATACAGCATGGACGCTTCACCCAGAATGGACAGATACGTCAGTTCCGTAAACGTAACCACAACGTGAAACAGGTCACCGAGCGGGATCGCCAGAAAAGCGAAATATATCATCGCAAAACGAGCAATTGTACTCTTCGCCGTATAATCAAGCCAGACGACACCCGCAACGATAAACCCGGCGAACCCGGCTTTGAAAAAAAGATCAACAAAAGGGGTTTTCATTCCTTTGGATGCTATCTCAAGTGCCGCCTGCGCACTGTCCGGAGAAAATACACCGGTCAGAGCCAGAACCGTCGCTCCCAGGGCACCCCCAATAAAGTTTCCCAGCATCACGAATCCCCAGATCCGTAACAGAGCCGGTACACTTGCCAGCCGCTCCAGCACAAGCACAACCGGCGGTAGGGTGTTCTCGGTGTAAAGCTGATATCCCCCGAGAATAATGTACACAAAGCCGATCGGATACATCATTGCACTCAACACCGGATGCCCACCTGTTTTGGCCGTCAGGACCGCATACAGAAGAAACGTGAGCGTGATCGCGAACCCACCGGCAAGAGCACTGAAAAACAACTCGCGGTTCGTCCGTCCCATCTCCTCGTCCGCCCCGGCCACGATCCGCTGGAACACCTCCTCCGTTTCAAATCGATCTTTGATCACATGGCCTTCATCCGGGGCATTACGTTCCGTTTCGATGTCATGCTCCGGCTCGTCGCCTTTGTTTTGTGTCATGCCAACCTTTCTCCGTAAATCTGAATTATCAATCAATCACTGGAGACACTCTCTCGACCCCATAATAACCAGTTCCCCGTCAACCAAAAACGGCCCGGTCGGATCGGATTGCAGCAGAAAAAAGAATACAACTACACCTACTCTATAAATATAGCGGTTCCTATCATCATGGTCCCTGCATGCAGTGAATAGCAGTTCTTTTCCCTTTCCATCCTGCGTTTACCCCACATAAATCCAACACTCAGACTTCTGAAGCTGTCCTGATCCACGCGTCCGAGAAGGAGGGATCTTTCCCCGGCTCCGTGCTGTTCTGAAATAACAACATGAGCAGCATCTCGATCACAATAAGGCTCAAGAATCCGAAAATCACCTGAAGGACGGGAGCCCAGTTCTGTATGCAGTTCAGACGAGCACCGGTCATCTTCAACAAATATAAATCCAGCGACATGTCACGGTTTCACCTCGCCTGAATCACATCGTACTGTGCCCTGACGATTTTCATCGGACAGGAGCAGGAGACAAACCTATCCACCCTGATCCTCCCGCACTCTTCGATATATCTCCTCGGGGGACGTCTCCGCTAACAGGAAGTCACGCACGTCTTCCTTCATCAACCATGAAGAGACGTTCGAAATTAGTTCGAGGTGTTCCTGTCGATCCGACGCCGGACCGATGATCGCCAGGCAGATCCGCACCTGATCCTCCCCGTTGTCCGAATACGGTATGGGCTCGGGAAGCACACTGATCAGCAACTTCGTCGTCTCCAGAGGTTCGACGATCGCGTGCGGCAGTGCGATCCCCCTGCCGATGTACGTGGATTGAACACGCTCCCGTTCGTTCAGATGAGATTCAACTTTCTTTCCTTCACGTCGATCTTTCGAAAGGCTTCGTGCGATCTCGGCAAACAGCTCCGACTTGTCCTCCACGTCCCAGTCCGTGTAGACATGAGCCGGATCCAGGTGTTCGTGAAGGGCCTTCTCGGTCTTGTCTGTTTCCTTAAACTGTTCCTCCCGGGAGAACACCGATCTTGGAGAGCGAAGACTGCTCTTGATGCGGGCCACGCTACACTCGGCGTCTTCGATAATCTCTCGCCCCAGTTCCTGACCGGCAAACCCGGGAAACGGTTCCTCGAGCAGCCCGCCGATGATCAACAGATCGGCATCTTTGGTACGTTCCACAACGGATGAGACCCACTCCTCGGCGTCGATCAACTCGCCGTCACTGGAGACGGAACACATGTTCAATAACTCCTGCTGAAATTCGTTCATGTGATCTCTTTTCTCCTGATCCTCCGGAACCGGATTCAGAAACGTGGCATGTCCCCCATGGTAACCCGCCAGGTGGTCCGCGGCGTACACGACCTCTCCGTCGTACGGCCCCGGGTCCGTGATGACCAGGATGTCCTGAAAGGTCGGATTTCCGCGATCATCGAAAAAGAGTGCATCCGTGGGAAAATCCTCAAGCCACCATCCTTCCATCCCGATCAGCCCGCCCCAGGAGGACGGTTCCTTCCAGTTAAACACCACCCAGTGTGGCTGTTCCTCTTCGGCATAGCTGGTCAGCGCCGCCCGGGAATTGTGCGTGATCACCTCGTCAACCTCGATCTCGTTATTGACCTCGTTCCGCAGGAGCCGGACCCGTTCGTTTAACAGATCCACCTCTTCACTGCCCGCCTCGTACTCCGATAGAAGGGACTGTTCCGGAATTTCAACGAAGTTCACCACATCCAGCCGTTCGTCCTCCGCCGTGAGCGCCGCGCCCAGCCGTATGCGTCGCTCGATGTTCAGGGTGTCTTCCTCCGAAAGGTTGAAAAACGGTACAATGACGGACTCCTTCCTGTGCGTCCTCGGGCGAGTCCGCGCATCGTCAAACAGTTCGAGTTCCCGGTCTTCCACACGGATCGATTTGAAAAACGCTCCTTTTCGATCGACCCGTGATCGCACATATACGTAGTACCACACGATACCCAGCAGAATCAGTCCTGTTGAGGCAAGGATGGACTCCAGTCCCAGAAACCCGATCAGCACCACGCTTGTTATGAACCCAAAAATCTGAACGTACGGGTAGAGCGGAGATCGAAATTCCGGATTGTACCATTCAATATCGCTTTCACGAAGGATAATCAGAGCAAAATTTAACAGACCAAGCACAATCAACTTGAACGCACTGGCCAGCTTCGCCAGCTTGATCACCGGCAGAAAGTAGATGGAAAGCACAAGCAGAGTTCCCGTTAAGAGAATGGCGTTCGACGGGGTAGAAAACGACGGATGGACCTTCT
>CAYXQY010000130.1:0-10043 GCA_964466525.1 uncultured Planctomycetia bacterium | reverse complement strand
GTTGCGATTTGAATATGTTTGACAAAGGGAATCGGCGTAACTCGTTTCGTCTCAAAGAGATAGAATGCAATTGGAATCTCCGGGCGATTGCGGATTCTCGCCGATGCGCTTTCGGCATCGCCTGCGAATCCGCGCACTACGGAGAACCGAATTGCATTCTACTGACGAAGCGGGGTTTTCAGCAGCCTCCTATCGATCCATTCCCCCGCCGGGCGGGGGAATCCCTTTCGTGTCGTCATTTCTAACCCCGGGTTTCGCTTCGTTTCACTCCGCTCAACCCGGGGCTGTCATCTGTAGCCCGTTTCGGGCTTATGGAAAGATGGGCTACCCCGGGCTTTCTGTTCTCAGCAAAGCGGGTTGAAAATCACCGCTTATTTCACTGCCATTGGCATCCATGCTTTCGTATTAAAACAAATAAATCTCCTTCCGCACGGATTTTTGACCAGTTACTTAGGAACGTGAATACTTCGCGTAAAATTCATTATTATTCCAAAGGATGTCTGCCTGGTCTTGTCACGGTGCTCGGACACTTCATCACGGAAACGGCTGAAAATGACGAACCCGTATCGGTTACTGGTCAGGCTGGAACGGGTATCGCATTAGATCCTATATGGTATAAATTGATTACCGCCGTATCTTCATGTATCCGTCTTGATCAATCGGGGAATGTTCCGGCTGCTGAACCCACCGATCCCGGCTTGAGACCGTAAACTGTACGATGTTCCCTTCTGGTTCCGGAACTGATCGGCTAATCCCGGTGCTCGACTTCCCAGGTTTGTCGATAGAGCCATATTCCGCGACTGGCCGGGTCCGCTGGCACGTCCAGGCGCCGTCGCGATGGTTTCAGGGTCGGATAACCACCGACGTCTTCCTGAGAGTCAATGTACCGGCCCTCGCCCTGTTTCACCTGATTAATCACCCGCCGATCCAGCCGTGTCCGCCCGGCCGGCCGGGCTCCCACCGTTTGCACGTGATGGGCTATGACCTGCTTGCGTGGTAGTGGTACGATGTTTTTCCTTGCAATCGGGGGCTGATCCACAATCTCCCAGGCGTCTTTGTGGAGCAGCTTTGAATATTCATTGTCATGCATGAAAAGCTTGTCCGTGGGGTCGTAATCACTGTATTTGCGCAGGTTGTAATGCCTCGGCTCCATCGTGAACTCATTCCCGACCAGCGCCACGCGCATCAGGCCGTTGGTATCCAGCTGAATGCCACGCTCGACGTGATGAATCAACGTGTTTACGATAGCAGCATCCGATCCGCCGTACCGGCCAAGAAAGGGGGGACGGACCTCGACGTTGGCGTAGAGGTTACCCATCACGCTGTAATCGAGCGCCCCGTACAAAAGGCTCCCCTTATCGTGCCTGTTTTCGGGATGGAGGTCGGTATCCGCCAGACCGTCGGCGATGATCGTGTTGCTGATCGTCACATGCGGGCGTTTACCCGGCCCCAGATCTTTGCCGTCCTCCACGAGTTCCAGCACGGCGGTGCTTAACACTTCGTCCGAGCCCCAGGTGACCGTGCAGTGGTCCACGATGTGATTCCCCGTATCGTAATGTCCTCCGACCCAGAGCGCGTCGACGGCATGGCCTTCACTCTCCGGCTCCTCACCCTCGTGAACAATATCCGTTCCCGGCCGGATGCGAAGGTGCTGCAGGATCACGTTGTGCCCTTTGACTGCCATCGCATCCCGGATGAGCGTAATGCCCGGGTCCGGCGCGGTCTGGCCCGCCACAATCACGTTCCCATGGCCCTTCGGGATTGTAAGCATGTGTCCTTTCAGGTCGATCACGCCGCCGACCTCGAACACGACCAGACGAGGACCGGTCTGCTGCTCCAGCGCATGACGCAATGTCCCCTTCCCCTCGTTGTCCAGCTTCGTGACCTTAACCACTTTCAGCCGTTGTTGATCAATCCAATTTAGATTCACCTCGCCATCGGCAGGGGCGAATTGTGAGCTGGGTGAGTAGCGGAAAGCGTCACTGAGCCGATTGATCTTGATGTTTTGAAAGAAACCTTCATAACTGCCGTCTCCCCAGCGCTGCGCGTGCGCGGGCCCAACGAAGATCCCGGTCACGATCAGTCCACCAATCAGAAGGACCACCCATTGCCGTATCGATTTACTCGTTGTCGTAAAAGAAACCTTCATGAAGTAGACATTTTTTCAATGTAAGCGGATAGAAAGGAAAGGGGAGAGTTGATATCTCTTTTTCCGCCTCGCTAATACACGGATATTATTCTCAATGAGGTATATATTCAAACCATCCACTGAGCTCCAGTCAACTTCAACGCTGGATTTTCCCATAACATTCAAGACAGCGAAGCAACAGTGATGGGAAGGAGCTGGCGGACGGAATCTACTTTAACGTCTGTCTAACGAAGGATCGGCCCCGCATGCTGGTGATCATCGGAACCCGAAACGACGGGACAAAAGAGTTTTTTTCGGTAAAAGAAAGGAGTCGAGAAAGCTCGCTTCTTGAACACAACTGCTCACCTATTCACTTTCCGAACAGGTATGAATCATGAGAGGCACGGAGATTGATACAACGGATCGTAATGAATAAACTATGCTTCTGGTATCGGGCTGATCCTGACGAGGATTTGTGTAAAGAGTTGACCCTGTAAATCAACCCGTTTACCTGCGTGAGTTCAGGTTCTTCGGCGGTGTGAGCTATGAGAAAACGGCAACGGTTTAATCCGAGCCCGGTGCACCTCTTCCTGTTTGTCACGGGCCTGCTGATCGTGTTTACGGGTTGTTCCCTTCCGCATCAACAGGGTTCGAGCTCGGACAAATCCTCCCCGGAGTCGTCGGAGGAACAGAAGGAAACTTCAGGGACAACGTGGTCCGACTGGAAACGATTTCGTTCCGGTTCCTCACACAGTGTGTTTGACGACCACGGGGATCGCTCGTTCGGTGCACACAGCGGTTTCCGCCTGTACGATGAAGACGGATCGTACGACGGCCGTGTGGAACCGAGCAACTACGGCGACGGTTATCGTCGGTACGACGAATCCGGACGGTACGAAGGAAGGATCGAACCCGATCGGTATGGGGATGGTTACAGGAAATACGATTCATCGGGCCGGTACGAGGGGAAACTGGAGCACGGTTACGTCGACGACGGCTATAAGATTTATGATGAGGACGGACGGTACAAAGGACGGATTGAACCGAGCAGGTTCGGAGACGACTATAGAATTTACGATGAATCGGGGCGTTATCAGGGGCGGATGGAATCCGAATCCGAACGGTTTAGATCGAGTGTGTTCGATGACTGAGATCGTATTCGGTCCACGGTTCGAAGAGGGCATGACGGTCTTCTCTATTCGCGCTTATGAGGTGCCCCGGGCGTCCGCGGTTATTCGGTCTGCTGTTTCAGGAACGCGACCAGATCTCTTATTTGACTCCTGGTCAGGACATTGTCCATCGCGGGCATGGAGGAGGTGGAATTCTCGCTTCGCTCCGTAATCCGTTCCTTGTTCAGGGTTCTGACGTTTCCCGCAGGGTTGACAACACGCAGCGTTTGATCGGTTTCGGCTTCTACGGTTCCGGATACGGTCGTGCCATCCTCCAGTGTAACGGTGACGAGTTTAAATCCGCGGGCGATTTCAGCGTTCGGTTCGATCAGTGATTCCAGGATGTATTCGGGGGATCTACGGGAGCCGACGTCGGAGAGGTCCGGACCGGCATGACCCCCGGTCCCGTCGATGGCATGACAGCGCATGCACTGTGCGCCGGAGTGGTTGCGGAAAATCATTTCTCCGTTGTTCGGGTCGCCCCCCGCAAGCGCAACACGAAACTTTACGGGGATGTCGCTTTCCTCACGTGACGTTCTGTACGCTTCAAGCTCTTTTTTAACCCGGTCGGACGATCGATTTTCGGCCGCTTTGATCAGGTCAAGCCGGATCTCCGGAGGCACCCCGTCCTGTTTCAGCTTCTTCAACCAGCGCACGAAAAGTTGATCCACGGATTTCCGATTGATCGACGCCAGGGTCTTCAGCGCTGCCTGTTTTTCCCGGGTCGTTCCGTTTTGAATGGTTTGTTTCAGAACCTGAACGGCCCGTTTCGGTTTTCGCTCGGCCAGGAGGTTTCGGGCGGTGATCCGGAGGCGCACCGCATTGGATTGTAAACTCCCGGAAAGAAGATCCGTTCCGTCCAGGCTTCCCTGGTTCGAGAGGTACCGCAGCGCGGCGGCACGGGCCGGGCCCGGCCGGTCGGCGTCACGCAGGATCCGTTTGAAAAAGGAATCGCTGATCTCCACGTCGTACGCCGACGCGAGTTCGGTGACGGCGGTCTGCACGCTTCCGGAGGTCGAGGTCATCATCCGTGGAAGGATCGACTGCAGTTCGTTACGGATCCGCTTTTTCTCGACCTTCTGAAACTCCATGTAGCGGCCGAGCACCCGATCAATCGGTTTCGGGTTCGACCAGTTTTCAAGCAACTTGATCGCTTCTTTTCTGAGGTCCTCGGGAATATCCGTTTTGGTAACAAACGATGCGACGTTTCGAACGTATTCCGGCTCGCGGAGTCGAAAGTTTACGTTCATCGAACGCCTGAGTACGGCGTCCGTGTGGAGTGAGCTTCCGGATTCCGCCTCCGCTCGATTGAGAAGGTCCGACGCCCGGTCAAGCAGTCCGGCAAGTTCCGGCAACTGCTTCTTCATGGACAGATCGTAGATCGCACGGGCGGCTTCGGCCACGACCCCTGCGTTTCGATCGTTCAGGAACCGGCTCAGTGCCGGGTGTCGTTTTCGACGCAGGGCCAGCACGATTAATTTTCGGACCGTCGCGGAAGGGTGGTCCGCGTAATTCAAAAGGTCCGAACCGTCCATTTCCTTCAGGAACATGACCGCCGCGTGACGCAGGTAGGGGTGCTCGGGAGCGTGTTTTCGTCCCATCTGAACGATCGGTTCAAGCGCGTCAGAAGCGGACAGTTCACCGAGTGCGCGGGCGGCGAAGTACCGGGTCCTCAGGGACGAACCCGTTACATGGGCTTTCATCTTTTTAGTTGCCCCTCCGTAGTTCGCTTCCCCCATGACCTCCATGGTCTGTGACCGAACCTCCGGGTGGTCGTCGTTCAGGAGGGGTTCGAGCGGTTGCAGGACGGACCGGTCCCGGCGGCGCGCGACAACCCCCACGCCCCAGATGCCGTGTAACCGGGTCACGAGTTTTTTATCTTCGTCCAGGGCCGTCGACTGCAGTGCTTTCACCGCCGCGCCGGATTGTTTTCGGACCAGGGCCAGCTGTGCGTGCAGCCGCACACGCCGGTCCGGGTGAGATAGCAGTTCGACAAGCTCCTGGGTCGAGCAGTCCTGAAATCCATTTCGGAACAGCTTTTGCACCTCCCCCGCCCCGTCGTTCTTCCGCCGGTCGTCCGGGTTATAGATCGTATGAACGCGTCCTTTGTTCGTCAACCTCCAGCCGGTTACCCAGTCCGTGAAGTACAGTTTTCCGTCGTATCCAAATTCAACGTCGGTGGCAGCGACATTATCCACGAACCGTTCGTTCTTCTCGAGCTGAAAACTCGCACCGTCCTCTGAAACGGTAAAGGTCTGAATTCCGCTGCTCTTCGGACTCCCATGATAGTCACATAGAAAAAAGTGATCGCTGTACTTCTTCGAAAATCCGCTCCCGGGATGATACGCGAGGCCGGACGGTCCGTTCAATGGATGAGCGAGTGGTGGGATAATCCAGTCCGGTTGCTGTTTGAAGTGCGTTTTCCATAATTTCTCTTCAAGCCAGGGCCCTCTCTTGTTGTAGAGGTCCCATCTGTCCATGTACTGGAAGGGGCCCATCCATCCACTGTCGCCTCCTTCCACCACGTACACGAGCCGGCCTTTATCTTTCGCATCCGATTCGTTGTCGACGGTGAACAGGTTTCCGTGTTCGTCGAACGTCAGGTCCTGGGGATTTCGGAGGCCCTGATGCACCAGTTCGAGGTTGGACCCGTCCGGTTCACACCGAAACACGGCACCCCGTCCTTCGTCAATCGTCGGCTTGAGGCGTCCATCCGATCTCTTCAGGTTGAACCCCCGATCACCCACTGAAAAATAAATCCGTCCGTCCGGTCCGAGGGTTAATCCGTGCAGGTCGTGGCCCGTCAGGGCCGAACGTACGCCGAACCCCCGGAACAACTCGTTGCGCTCATCCGCTCGACCGTCCTCATCGGTATCCCGCAGTTTCCAGAGGGACGGAATGCTCGTCACGTACAGTGCATTCCGGTAAAAGAGCAATCCGGCAATCGTGCCCGCGAGCGGTCCGTCGAAGCCGTCGGCAAACCAGCGAGAGTGATCGGCCTGGCCGTCGTTGTCTTGATCCTCGAGCCTGCGAACCTTTTCAGCGTATTGGCGGTAATACGACATGGGCTTTTTTCCTTTTTTCGCCCATTTTCGGAATTTTTTCAGTCGATCCTGAATCGTTCCGGCGGCCAGGTCGTCCATCAGCCAGTACCAGTGATCCCGGTTGTCCTCAATACCCCGTCGCCAGCGGTAGGTTTCCGCCACGTAGACCCGGTTCTTCCGGTCCAGGGTAAGCGCAACCGGGTTTTTCACCAGCGGTTCGGAGGCATGGATATCGAGCTGAAATTCGTCCGGATACCTGAAATTTTTTACGGCATTACGTGCGGATGAAGAGGGTTTGTCCTGCTTGAAGACATCCCCGGCCTGTGCGGGGAGCAGCAGAGAGAGGAAGAGGAAAAAAGAACACAGGGAAACCAGTTTGAAACGACCGGAAGGATGGATCATGCCAGTTGGTTGTCTCATCACGAGAGGAATACTTGATCAAACAGGGAAAAGGATTAGTGTAAAACGAAGACCCGGTGAATTCAACGTGAGGAAGCACTCCTGGCAAACCGCCCGTTCAATGAGTTGCCAGTCCCCGGTTCTGGTCCGTTATCACCGGAAATATCCGAAAAATTCGGGTCGCATTCCGGGGAGCGACAGGTACGGGTGGCCCTGTTGACGGTTGACTAATGGACCGTTTAGTTTTGGGGGGGCTATTCCGAAAGCGCCTGCTGAATGGAACGAAGCAGGGACTTTACCTGGACCTCATACGTCGTGCCGCGTGCCGTTTCCATCACCTTTTCAGCGACGGCTTTCGCCTTTCTGTGTTTTCCCTGCTTGTGCAATTTGCGGGCGAGCATCAGCCTGCTCTGCACTTTGGACTGCTGTTCCGGCCGCGCCTGCTCCGCGAGATCATCAATCCGATCCCTGGAGGGTTCCGGCCCGATCTCCACCCGCATCCGGGACATCCCCGCTGCGTTGAACGCCCGGAGGTATCCCATCAGGAGACGGTTTTTGTACTTCTGGATGTCCTTATCGGTCGCATCGCTCCACGCCGGTACGTTGCGTAACTGTTTTGACAGTCCGTCCCTGAAGTAGACCCGACGATATCGGTCTCCTTTCCAGTAGGTTAATATTTTTTCTCCAGCGGTCATGCCGTCAACCTGATTCTCGGACACGGACTCGATCGTGGGAAAGTCATCGAACCGGTTTTCCCCGAGAAACTTCAAAAACAGGTTCATTTTCCTGTCCCTCATAATTTTAATGTTGGGCCGGGCATGGTTCAGGAACGGTTCCTGCACCGGACGGTTCTCGTACGCCCATTCCTTCGATACCAGAAGAAGATACCGGTATTCCGTCCCGTTCCCGCTCCCGTTTCCGCGATTTCCGGCGGAAGGGCGATCCACGTTCTCCCGTAGGAAGTTTCCGGAGGAACGACCGTTCGAGTTTCGGGAGGACGTCGCGCGTTTCGTGAACAGGGAGATCATGATCGGTCCCGGGGAATTTTCGGAGGGTTTCAACCGCCGTTTCTGTTCTTCTTTGAGAAACTTCTTGAGTTCCTCCTCCGGCATCTCCGCTTCCGGTGCCTGCTGCTCCGGCTTGACGTCCCCTGAACTACGATTCTGTGCGGGCGGGGTTCCGGAGCATGAAAGAAGAGTGAGGACGAGAAACAGGCCGACTCCGGCGAAACATCGTCTCATTTGTCGGTATATCATGTTCATGTATTTGTTGCCTGTCCGGTCGTCATGTTCGGTGGACATAGCAGATCCCGGCGGCAAGCGCGTCCGAAACGTGATTTGAAATGCTGTTATCGGGCAGGTTCATCATGGCCAGAATCATCTCACTAACCTGTTTTTTCGTCGCGTTTCCGTTTCCCGTTACGGCCTTCTTGATCTGTGTGGGGGTGTACTCCCGGATCTCCGCCTCCGCCTGACGGGCGGCGAGCAGAAGGGTTCCTCGCGCCTCGCCCAGTTTCATGGACGCCTTTGCGTTGGGTCCGTAAAACGCTTCCTCGATGGACACCACGGCCGGCGCGTAGGTGTCGATCAGGTCCTGCACTTCTGAGTAAATCTCGACAAGGTGATCGGGTTTCTCCCGGTCCGACACGTCGATTTCACCGTGATCCAGTCCCTGACAGGTTCGATCTTTCTTCTGCACAAATCCATACCCGACCACGCTGGTACCCGGGTCCAGACCGAGAATCAATGGAGATCCCATGGGGTTTTTCAGCAGCCTCCTGGAGGAAACCGGTTGCGTTTCACCATTTTCTCCCTCGTCCCGGGATTTTTCAAGGTGTTCCTCCCCTGATATTGTTCGGAAACGTCCCTGCGCGGCCATTCCAAAGGTGGACCGACTGCGGGTCGCATGGGACCTGAACGCATCCGTTTCGGGCATCCTGTCACGGTCGATCCCGTGCTGTGTTCAAGTTTATTTTTTTCGTCTGTAAAATGAGGGGGTTCGTTTTTTTTTATAATCCCCGAACCCGAATTCGCCCGGTTGATAATCACCAACCGTTTCCACGTTCGCCGCCTGCGGCACGTCCTTCTCAAGCAGAAAATACGTGGCATTGACGAACAGGCGACGAAGTGCTTCATTCTGGAAATCTCCTGCGGCGCCGATGGTGGTGGTGAAGCAGGTTCCCTGTTTCCCGGTGGGATGCCGGTACGGGTTCAGCCACGCAAGCGGCATCATGGGATCATTTTTGGACGGGTTGGGTTCGCTGTCCGGCGACATGCCCGCAAGCACCCGTCCACGAAGCAAAATCGTGGCCCGGTCGGGGGGATACACTTCGTAGACGTCGGTCGGGCCCCAGATGCTTCGCCGGCCGACCCCGTTCGTGATCGGATGCTCCAGGGCCTGTTTCGGAACGACCCCGCGTGTGGATTCGCTTCCGTGGTCCCCATGGTGCGAAATCCACGTTTCGCCCAGTACCACCTCTCCAAAGCCGTCCTTCCATGCTTCTTTCGGACCGTCGTACCCGTCCGAATAATGCGCCCACGGGCTGTCCGCGCCGTAGCGAAACCCCACCACAGTCGGTCGAATGCCGATCACGGGTCCGCCCCGTTTCAGGTACGCGTCGATCGGTTTCATCTGTTCGTACGGAAGGGATCGAAACCGGGTAAAGATGACCATCAGATCCGCCGACGACAGCGCGGACGTACCGGGAATGTTCCTGTTGAAGTCCGGCTTGATCCGCCCGGTCTTCGGGTCAATCGGAAACAGAACGGTGCAGCGAAACCCGTGGCGTTCGGCAAGGATTTTCCCCAGCTGAGGAAGTGCTTCCTCGGACCGGTACTCCTCGTCACCGGCGATCAGAACAACATGCGAACCGGAGCCCGGTCCGTCTTCGCCTTCGTATACTACCCATGGTTGCTGTTCACCGGCTGTCACCGGGACGGAGGGGCCGCCCGGGACGAAAAAAACAACGATTAGGGCGCTATAGATCAATCTCGTGAAATGAACGGTGTACGTCCTGTGCATGATGGATGCTTTTATTTCATTCCAAAGAAATACGAAACCGATCAATGCTTCGCAACAGAAGATCTGCCGGAGCAGACGACTCAATCGGTGGTCCGTTGCTCGTAGCACTAGGAGGCTGCTGAAAAACCCCCGCTTCGTCAGTAAAATGCAATTCTGATCTCCGTAGTGCGCGGATTCGCAGGCGATGCCGAAAGCGCATCGGCGAGAATACACAATCGCTCAGAGACTCCAATTGCATTCTATCTCCTTGAGACGAAACGAGTTACGCCGAATAGCTTTGTC